>CAZUNC010000117.1:0-7310 GCA_964621475.1 uncultured Defluviitaleaceae bacterium
AATTATAGACGATATTTCTTTCCAAACTAACATACTCGCGTTAAATGCAGCTGTAGAGGCTGCGCGCGCGGGTGAGCATGGTAAGGGTTTTTCGGTCGTCGCTGCGGAGGTACGTGCGCTTGCGGGCAAGAGTTTAAAGGCTGCAAAGGACACCGCAGAGCTCATAGAGGATACAATTGACAAGATTGGAGAGGGTACGGATAACGCACAATTGACAGCCCATTCTCTAAAGAAGATCATCTCTGATATCAGCTCGGTGTCCGAGACTATTAACTCGATATATGTGGCAGCGAACGAGCAGAGCGAGGGTATAGCACAGATTACGATCGGTGTGCAACAGATTTCGGAGGTGGTGCAAAATAATTCCTCTACGTCAGAGGAGGCTGCAGCCGCGGCTCAAGAGCTAAACAGTCAATCGGAGGTGCTCGCGGAGATGGTTTCGCAGTTTATGGTTTAAGGCGTATACATATACATATAAAAAGCCATGCCGATACGTATTAGCTACGTATTGGCATGACTTTTTCATTAATCTTTTGGCTTAACATATATGATATTCCTTGAAGCGATTTTCACGTTATGGTATATTTTCATATGGTTTTTACATGGGGAGGAAAATACATATGCAAAAGGCTATAAAGCAATCAACTATATCAGCACTTCTGAGTATTTTTAGTATGCTATTAATTTTTGTTATAGCTGGTTTATTTGCTGTAGTGGTATACACCAATTTACAGGTGGAAAAAGCAAATCACGAACGTTATGATCTTACATACTCCGCTAACCGGTTTATGAACGCCTCAGCCTATCTGACATCAGAGGTAAGGTCGTATGTAGCAAATAACAGTCAAGAACACTACGATAATTATTGGAATGAAGTAAACAATCTCAAGAACAGGGATATTGCAGTCGCCAATATGGAAAGAATAGGTATAACCGATGACGAAAGGCATAAGATAGAGTCTATGTCCGATTTATCTAACAACCTTGTGCCTCTGGAAGACCAGGCGATGAAGGAGGTAAAAAATGGTGATAAAAGTACAGCTGTTGAATTAGTATTTGGCGACGAATATAAAAGCACAATAAAACAGATAAGACAATTACAAACGGATTTTCTAAGCATGCTGGAGAAAAGGACATCTGACAGTGTATATAAGCTTGAAAAGGAGGTCGTTGCGTATGGGATTGCCTCGGTTATACTCGTGATACTTCTTATTATCATACAAATTATTTCAGCCGTTTTGACGCGCAAACTAATTATAAAACCGATTATTATGTTGAAGGATGATATGAATGCGTTGTCTGAGGGTTGCTTTGAGTCAAATTCACTGTTAAAGCCCGATACATCAGAAATAGGTAATTTGGTAAATTCAGTCAACAAGGTAAAGGAGACCTTCGGACTGCTAATACATGGCCTCAAAACAGTATCGGATGAGCTAAACGCAGGAGATATAGATGCGCGTATACCGGAAGCTGTGTTCAAGGGTGAATATAAAAGCGCTGTGAAGGCGATCAATTCGATAATCGACAGATATATTGAAGAGGTTATCACAATATTATCTGCCTATGGAGAGTTTGGTAACGGTAACTTTGATGTAGTGTTGAAGCAATATCCGGGCAAAAAGGCTATAGCCAATGAGAAGTTTGACGTGCTTAAGAATTACATAAAATCAGTTAACAACGACTTAACGAGCCTCATCAGCTCCGCAATAGACGGTCAAATTGATAAAAGGGTCAACACCTCTATATACAATGGAGACTGGAGAAAATTGATGGAGGGACTGAACTCGCTGCTGCATGCGATCAACGAACCTATAAACGAGGTTGATACCATAATAGACAAGCTCTCGGACGGTGACTTTGATGTAAATGTAAGCAAGCATTACAAGGGTAGCTTTGCGGCTATGATGAATTCGTTTGACCGGATGATTAATTCAACGGGCTCGTATATTAAGGAAATTACAGAAGTACTCGGGGCTATTGCCGATGGGGATTTGCGCAAAAGCATAACACGAGAATACGTAGGCCAATATGACCACATAAAAAAATCGATAAACAATATTGTAAGTACATTAAACATGGCTATGACAAACATACAGGCCTCAACTGAAAATGTACTCTCAAGTGCAAGACAAATGTCAGATTCGGCAATGAGTATAGCTAACGGTGCAAATTCACAAGCAAGCACCGTCAAAGAACTGAATTCATCCGTTTTACTTATAAACGAGCATACGTTAAAGACAGCCGAGGATGCGCAGTCAGCAAATGACATATCACATAGCTCAATTATAAGTGCAAAGGATGGAAGCGAAGATATGAACGATATGCTCGCTTCCATGGAAGAAATAAAAGAAGCCTCGCATAATATATCAAAGGTTATAAAGGTAATCGATGAAATTGCATTCCAGACCAACCTGCTCGCGCTTAACGCCGCTGTGGAGGCGGCTAGGGCCGGTGAACAAGGCAAAGGCTTTGCGGTGGTGGCATCAGAGGTACGATCCCTCTCGGTGCGAAGCTCACAATCTGCTCAAGATACATCTATATTGATCGAAGATGCTATAAGGAAGATCAACGCAGGTACGGCAAAAGCTGTGGCTACATCTGAATCGCTAAATAAGATTGTATCGAATATTAATGCCGTTTCGGGGATCATTGAGCAGATACACATAGCTACAAAAGATCAGAGGCAAAACGTATCGTATATGACTGCGGGTTTAAATCAAATATCCCAGGTTGCACAAGTCAATTCCTCGACATCAGAGGAATCGGCAGCAGCAGCCCAGGAGCTCAATAGTATGGCAATCATGCTCAACGACCTGGTAAGGCGTTTTAGATTAAAATAAATAATAAAAGGCAGATCGATATTATACCGATCTGCCTTTTTATTATTTCAACTGATTAGGCGGTTTCTATTTCCTCGGCCTTTTCGAGGTGCAGGATCTTGACCGCGTCTTCGCGCATCTTGAACTTTTGGATCTTACCACTTGCGGTCATCGGGAAGGTTTTGGTGAATACAACATAACGCGGGATCTTGTGACGCGCCATGTTCTTTCCGACAAAATCCTTGAGGTCCTGATCCGTTACAGAACCCTCGGGGACGCTGCCGTCAGACTTGAGGATCACAAATGCGCAGGCCTCTTCGCCGTAGCGTTCACTCGGCACACCGACTACCTGTACGTCCTTAACAGCCGGGTGCGTATACAGCAGGTCCTCGATCTCCTTCGGGAAGATATTCTCTCCGCCACGGATGATCATATCCTTGATACGCCCGGTGATCTTGTAGTAGCCGTGCTCGTCGACCACCGCGAGATCGCCCGTATGTAACCAACCGTCCTTATCTATGACATTCGCTGTCTCCTCGGGCATCTTGTAATAGCCTTTCATGACATTGTAGCCACGAACGCAGAACTCACCGGGTGTATGCGGCGGTAATGTTTCGCCTGTATCGGGATCGACAATCTTTGTTTCCATATGCGGCAATGTCTTGCCGACGGTATGTACGCGACGCTCTAAGCTGTCGTCGGTCGTGGTCTGTGTGCAGACCGGAGACGCCTCCGTCTGGCCATAAGCTATCGTGATCTCACGCATATTCATCTTGTCGACGACATCCTGCATGACCTTGATGGGGCAGGGTGAACCTGCCATGATACCCGTACGCAGTGAGCTGTAGTCGTACTTTGCAAAGTCGCGGTGTTCGAGCATGCCTATGTACATCGTGGGTACGCCATGAACGGCGGTGCATTTCTCATACTCGATAACGTGCATGACCTTCATCGGCGTGTAGAACAGTAGCGGAACCATTGTCGTACCGTGTGTGACACAGGCCATTATCGCGAGTACGAGCCCAAAGCAATGGAAGAACGGTACGGGTATGCAGAGCCTGTCGTCTTCGGTGAATTTCATGCAGTCACCGATCGAGAGGCCGTTATTGACGATATTGCTGTGTGTGAGCATGACACCCTTCGGGAAGCCCGTCGTGCCCGAGGTGTATTGCATATTGATGATGTCGTCGGGATCGAGGCTGTTCTTACGCTCGTTGAATGCCTCGTCGGATATCAAGATGCCGAAGCTCTCGATATCGTTCCATTGATAAAAGCCCTCGTAGTAGTTATCAAACGAGACAATCATCTTTAAGAAGGGCAGCTTCGGTGAATGAAGCTCGCCCTTTTTGCATGTCTTGATCTCTGGGCATATGCTATAGATGGTCTTTTCACAGTCGATGTCCTTCAGGCCGTCGCAGACGAATAGAGCCTTGCTGTCGGATTGATGGAGCAGGTATTCAAGTTCCTTTTCCTTATAGTTTGTGTTGACTGTTACGAGCACAACGCCGATCTTTGCGGTTGCAAATAGCAGCACCAGCCATTGCGGATAGTTCGTGGCCCATACGGCTACATGGTCACCCTTTTGAAAGCCCATGCCCATTAGGCCGCGTGCTATACGGTCGACCTTGTTGTTGAACTCGTAATAGGTCTTGTCAAACTCCATCTCGATATACTTTACTGCCTGATGCGTGGGGAATTTCCTCGCGGTCTCTTCCAGCACCGCGCCCACCGTCTTATGAATCAATCCACTCATAACTTGCCTCCGTCAGTATTAATATTTTATGCGAGTACAGTGTCCGTACCGGAGCTCTTGTCGTTACCCAAGAAGTCGCTGTCCAACAGCAGGCTCTTACGTATCGTCTTTTTTATGGTACCCTCAGGGAACAGCGCACGTATCTCTTCGCCTGAAAGCTTTTCCCTTTCGAGCAGCAGCTCCGCGATTTTGTGTAAAACATCAATGTTTTCGTTTATGATGCGTATCGCATCGTTGAAGCAGTTATTCAATATGGTTTTGATCTCGCGGTCGATCAAATCGGCCATGTCGTCGCCGTAGTTGCGCGTGTGCGCAAGGTCGCGACCAATGAAGACCTCTTCGTTGTCGTCGCCGAACTGTATCGGTCCCAAGGTGTCGCTCATACCGTATTTCATGACCATGTTGCGCGCGGTCTTTGTAGCACGCTCGATGTCGTTTAATGCACCTGTCGTGATGTCCTTTATTACGATTGTTTCAGCTGCACGTCCACCGTATAGTGCGATGATGGACTCCATCAAAAACTGCCTCGCGATATGCGAACGGTCCTCGCCGGGCAGTGGCATCGTAAAGCCACCGGCCATACCCACGGGTATGATAGAGACGATATATGTCGGATCCATATGCTCGAGCACCTCAAATAAAATAGCGTGCCCTGCCTCGTGATACGCGGTGATGCGTCTGTCTTTGTCAGATATAACGCGGCTCTTCTTCTCTGTGCCCATGCTGACTTTTATAAACGCGCGGCGGATCTCCTCCATATCGATCTTGGTCTTGTTATGTCGCGCCGATAAAAGCGCGGATTCGTTTAAGAGGTTTTCAAGATCAGCCGGGGTTAAACCCGAGGTTGTCTGAGCGACAACGCGGAAATCCACATCATCGGCTATCTGCTTGGTCTTTGCGTGTATCTTTAGCACCTGCTCGCGGTCGTTTACATCGGGCATGCCCACGACGACTCTGCGGTCAAAGCGGCCGGGTCTGAGTAATGCGGGGTCTAATATGTCGGGTCTGTTCGTAGCGGCCATGATGATGACACCCTCGTTTACACCAAAGCCGTCCATTTCGACAAGCAACTGATTGAGCGTTTGCTCACGCTCGTCGTGACCACCTCCGAGTCCGGCACCGCGCCTGCGACCGACAGCGTCGATCTCATCTATAAACACGATACAGGGATTGTTCTTCTTTGCCTGTTCAAATAGGTCGCGCACGCGCGAAGCGCCCACACCAACGAACATCTCCACAAAGTCAGAGCCCGAGATAGAGAAGAACGGTACACCGGCTTCACCGGAGACGGCCTTCGCAAGATAGGTCTTGCCCGTACCCGGAGGGCCTACGAGCAACACACCCTTCGGTATACGTGCGCCGATATCCGTGAACTTCTTAGGTTGCTTTAGGAACTCGACGATCTCCTCGAGCTCCTGCTTTTCCTCGCCGAGGCCTGCGACCTGCGCAAAGGTAATACGTTTGCTCTCATCGACGGTCACGCGTGCGCGGCTTTTGCCAAACGACATCACGCGGTTGCCTCCACCTCCGCCTTGCATCTGTTGCAATAGGAAGAATAACAGGAATATCGATATCACCGTAATGATTATCATCGGTACGAGCTGCATGAGCCAGCTGGTCTTTGGGGTGGGGCGTGTGATGACCTTTGACATGTCCTCTGGTGTTACGCCAGATTCGGATAACACGTTCATAAACACGGTTACAGAAGGTATCTCGACGATATGCACGCGACTATCGGAGAAAACGACCGCTGCGCGACCCGCGCCAGAGATGTCTTGATCGAGTGTGATTTCTATGTTCTTGAATTTATCCATTCGTTTATTCTGGATATCGTTTATCAGGTCACCATAGTTATAGATAACGGCGCTGACAGGTTCGGTCGTACCCTTGATAGCCAATAGAGCCAATACGATGATGATAAAGATCATCAGATATAGACCGATATTTTTTGCGTAGTTTTGCAAGCGACGAACTCCTTTCGGCTTAACTGTTTAAAATAACCTCGCCTATGTAAGGCAGATGTCTGTATTTCTGTGCGTAGTCGAGCCCGTAACCCACAACGAACTTGTCGGGTATCGTAAAGCCCGTGTAGTCAGGAACAATCCCCTCTACCTCGCGCCTGTCGGGCTTGTCTAACAGAACGCAGATCTTGAGCTTTGCGGGATTTTGGGCCAATAGATGATTGCGTAGCGAGTTTAGTGTGAGACCCGTATCGATGATATCCTCGATCAGTAATACGTTCTTGCCCGTGATCGAGTGCTTCAGGTCCTTATTGATCTTTATAACGCCGCTTGTTTCGGTTGCGTTGCCGTAGCTCGACACCTCTATAAAGTCAAACTCGACATCGAGATCCAGCTTTCTCGCCAGGTCGGTCATCAAGACGATCGCACCCTTTAGCACACCCACCAGTATTAATTCTTCCCCTACAAATTCCTCTTTAACCTCTTGAGCTATTTCTCTGAGCCTCTTGTCGATCTCATCTGCCGAGATCATTTGCTTGATTGTGTCCGACATTCATTTTTCCTCCCCAGATATTGATACCATTCAACTCCAGATGTTAATGTACATACAACTGTCGCTATTGCATGTTTCGTCGTGGCATTCGTATTGCGCGTTCGCTATGCCGGAACCATCCAATATCCATAGCACCGTATTGCCAGTCGCGATAAGCGGTATCCCATCACGCATATGCGCCGGTATCTTCCTGTTTATAAAATAATCCGAGAGCTTAACCGTGC
>CAZUNC010000118.1:0-7017 GCA_964621475.1 uncultured Defluviitaleaceae bacterium
TGATAGTAAAATCATATATACTGTCGATTACATTCATGAGCTTGCCCGCAGCCATATAGAGCTGTTGAAATTTTATCATATCGGCCATTTCCTCATTCGGATCAACACCCGAAACAGCCAGTCGTTGATTATCAATCTGTGTAGATAAGTCTGTGTAGTTTTCCTGGAACTTGTTGGCCTGTTTTGCATCGATGGATAACTCTCCCGTGACACTTGCCAGGAAATCATCGACGCGGCCTTCCTTAAATAGGCTCTTGTTATTAAATACATCACGTAAAAAGCCATCGGTGATCAGGTTGTTCTTAGAGACAGAGACACCGTCCTGAGCAGGTTGGTAATACGCGCAAGCCAACTTCATCGGATCATCCAACAAATCCGGATTCAGCTTAAAATTAAACGCATCCATCTGTGCATAATTCGGTGGGACATTTGCATTACCGGTATAGGTAAAAAACAATGTATTGTTTGATTGATTGCCGTGTCCGTCTACGCCTTTTAGGTGTTCCTTATTCATCGCATCAGCAAACGTGCGCACAAGTGTATTGAGTTTCTCGAGGTAATATGGGATGCCCTTATAGTTGACACCCTTTGTGGCATGCGCGGTGACCATGCTGTTGCCGTCGCGTACATCGACGATTCCCTTTAGCTGACCCTTCAAGGCAGGATGATTTAAGTCGAACTTCGTGCCGTTTGTGAACTCGACATCAAGTAAACCGTCCGCATCCATTTCATTCAGTTTGGTTGTGCGCACGGTAGTCTTTAGTGAGTTCATATCAAAATGATTTACAAAATCATAACCGTTTATCATGATGCTGAAGCGCTTATCGTTGGGTTTATTGGCTGTGGAGTAGTCTGTCTCGGACACCTCTACATTTACCAGTAGCGACAGCTCATCAACCAGGCGCATACGCTCATCACGCAGATCGTTTGCAGAGGAGCCGTCGAGCTCGGCGCTACTGATCTGACGGTTCAGGCTCGAGATACGTTCGCCGAGATTATTGATCATCTTTACAGTGGAATCGAGCTCGTTATTAAGATCGAGCTGCTGTTTGCGCAACGATTGCGCGGTCGAATTGATATTAGTCACAAGCGAATTGGCAAACTGTATAGCGCTGTCACGATAGGTGGGATCATCCGCATGCGTAGACAGATCCTGAAGGGTCTTTTGGAAGTCCAAAAACGATGTTTTGATACCGGAGCCACCGAGATCGTTTAGCGTGCTCTCGATGACCTTTAAGCTATCCTTCCTGGACTGATATGTGCCTAAGGCACCGCGTTCAGACCAGTATTTCCTATCTAAATAAAAGTCGCGTAACTGACCGGTGCCATAAACCTCGGAACCGGTGCCAATCATGCCCCTGCCATTACGGAAAGATAACGCGGGTGTGGCTCTCATCTTAGCATATTGCTTGGAATATCCCTTGATTGATGAATTGGCGAGATTATGCGAAACCACATCGAGTGCGCCCCTCGCTGTAAACATAGCGGATGAAGCGACATTGTATTCAAAAAAAGATGATCTCATTTATTGACCTCCCTCAGTAGTCTCAGACCAAGCCTATGATTGTATTGATCATGGAATCGATAGTATTAAATATTCTCGCCGCAGCGTTATATGAGTGCTGATATAACATCATATTCTTCATCTCCTCGTCTGTCGAAACAGCCGAGACTGACATGCGCTTGTTGTCGGCCTGATTTACGAGTGTCATCTGGTTATCCACATTACCTACTGCTTGGTTTGTCTCCATGCCGACAAAGTCTACAAAGGATGTGTAGCTGTCCATAACGTTTCTCATGATGCCATCGCCCATATTTAAGGACTTATCGGACCATTTATCGAGTATCTTGTTTACAATGCTTGGGTCTTCGCGATCACCTGTAGAGGATAAGCAAAGATAGTTGTAGCCGTCAGAGGCCAGTAACTTCGGGTTGACCTGGATATTTCCGATCGTGTACTGGGAATAATAGTCTCCGTTAGTAGGCGGTATGAGATTACCCAGGCTGTCAAATTTATCTACATATGATCCCTGTGTACGTGTAAATAACTCTGTATAACCCTTGTTTCCGTTCAGGTCGAGCGGCGCGTTCGGATCCTTTGCGCCTCCCAAAGCCGGTGCAAATATGTCATTCATCATTGTAACGACATGGTTCACGAGCTTGTCGAATTTTTCCATCGTTTTAGGGATCAGGCTGTTGTTAGCGCTAAAGTAGTCGTTCTTGTAGTTATAGAGGTCTGCGAGCTGCTGATCCGTCGGAGGCGTGGAAAGCGGCCTTGGATCCTGCAGTGCGTTCTCACCTAAGTAGTTTGCGGGACGCGTTCCGCGTGCGATCAATATACCCTTTAACCGACCACTGTCATTTCCGGCTGCAGCACTTACCGGGAATTGGGTAGGGGGATTAGAACCGGTTTCGTTAATCGAAGCGAAGTTAAACAGCGGTGTAAACTGTGTGGGTGGTGTATTGCAGGACAGCGGTGTGGGAGAATTTGTAAACACGGGCTCCACAAACGAATAACCCGGTGTGGTATAACGCAACCCGAGCGTACGTGGGCTATTAGCCACCAATAACTCCTTACCTTCGGTCAATATGTCTACACGACCGTCCGGATATTCTTTGTAATCGATCTCAATTAATCCACTTAGTGCATCCAGACATCTGTTGCGCTCGTCACGCAGGTCGTTTGGCCGTTCTCCACTCGCCTGTGAAGCAGATATCTGCTTGTTCAGATCGGCTATCTTAGATGTCAGAGAGTTTATCTCTTTAACGGTATCTTGAACCTCTTGGTTTAAGATCTGCTGTTGTTTGAATGTGCGATCATAAAAGGTATTGGCCTTCTCGATGAAAGAGACCGCTGTAGAGATGAGATTTTGGCGTGTGGTTATACTCTCGGGGTTCATAGAGAGCTCCTGCAGGGAGTTCCATAAATCCTGAAACACAGACTGTGATCTATATTCGCTCTGGAGCTCGCCTATAATGGTCTCCAGTTCCAAACCGGTCGCGGCTATCGGATCGTAATAGTTGAGCTTTGAGACCTCATTGCGGTAGGTGATATCCAGAAACTGATTGCGTATCTGCTGCGTCATGACCACATTTGTACCCAATCCGCGTTGCATAGGCGTACCGTTGCCATTACGACCTATGCTGTTGTAGCCCCAGTCGCTCTGTACGATGCGCTGACGCGAATACCCGTTGATCGATGAATTTGCCATGTTGTGACCTGTAGCGGACAATCCCATCCGAGCAGCGGTCATACCGCTTGTAGCTATGCCTAAACTTGTTATCGACATCTATGAATCCCCCCTGAGTACTGAAAGGAACTGTGTGCGGCTCCTTTACTGCTTCGCGTCGAACAGTGTGTCATTGTTTAGCTGGTCACCATCGACCGAATAGAATGTGCGTTCGTTTTGCATAGTGGCACGCAACACATTCATTGAAAAATCTATATAATCGAGCGAATACTCGATAAGTACCTTGTTTTGGTCATTACATTCCTTTAATTTGTTTACACTCTCTTTAAGACGTTGCGCCAAATCTCTCAAACGCTTGTTTTCGGCCTGATCCTTTGTGATGTCGGCTATATCCGTGAGCGTAAGGTTTTCGACCGGACGGTTCAACACCGAGGCCAGATCCTTAAATATCGTCTGACGTATCCGATCGAGCTTCTGGTTACGACCCACCAGCGCATTTTCGGCAGAGGTAATCTGCTGCAGGCGCTCTATCTCGTTATTTACCAACACGTCGCGCTTTTCGCCGGAGAGCTCGGCGAGACGTTCGTATATCTCCGACTGCTCGGATAATGTCTCGGTTAATTGTTCCATCAAGCTTGCCATACTTACCTCCACGCATTACATGCATAACTTTTCCTTACCGTATGGGTATTTCTATATCATCGTCCATGTCGTCCTCATGTGTCTGGGCGGCCGATAATGTCATACATTTCACATAGTCAACGCCATGCTGTGTTAAAACCTGAGCACACGCAGATAATGTACTCCCCGTAGTATAAATATCATCAACTATAATACATGAATTAATTGAATGATTCAAATAAATTTTGTTTAGAGCAAAGGCATCGGCTATATTGATCCTGCGGGCTTCTGCGCCCAATCCGCTCTGCTTTCTGGTAGCACGTGTACGCACGATCATGTCTGCATATACAGGGATTTGAAGACGCGAGCCGAGCTCCTTTGCTATCAGTTCGGCCTGGTTGTAACCGCGCTTGCGTAATTTTGATTTATGCAGCGGTACAGGGATCAGCGCGTCGACACCTTCGCAATATCCGGGGTCGATATGCTTATGGATCAAACGCCCTAATACCTGGCCGTACATCGGATGATAACCATATTTATAGCCGTGTATGACCTTTCGTAAAACACTGCCATATACATATATGGGCATGTTTTGCTTAAAATAAAACGACTTTCCGATGCAGTCATTACACTTGTATGTCTCCTCGGCATCGGATTCACTGCAATCCGAAAGCGTCCGACCGCAGACCGCGCAACGCGGCCTCTCATACAATTCGAAGGTGCTTTCGCAGGCCTCACAGAGGATTGCATTTTTTGGTATCAGAACCTTGCAGGATATGCAAAACGGTGGAAAGACCACGTCTGTAAGAGCCTCTAAAATACTTTTGAGCACGTTAATGAAATCCAAACAGGCCTCCGATTCCGTGGGGCAATTTTAATTTTTGCTAACTGTCCCCGTAATATGCATGCAAGTCTTGGATACGAGCGCAGAGCGCGGTGTTCCGGTCGACCTCGCGTTTGTTTTCTATCATTGCGTAAAGCTGCCGCTTCGTACCTACGAGTACGACGAGCTCTTTTGCACGCGTTACTGCTGTATATAATAGGTTGCGTGACATCAGCATGCTCGGACCGCTATGGATCGGAATGATTACGATCCGGTATTCGCTACCCTGGGATTTGTGCACGGTGATCGCATATGCAAGCTCGATCTCCTCTAACTCGCCGGACGCACCTGCGTCATACAGCACCGTTCTGTTGTCGTCAAACAACACTGCGATTGAATCCGCTGCCAGGTCGATCTTGCTGATGATGCCCATGTCGCCGTTGAATACACCCTTGCCTTCGCCGATGCATTTGCTCCTGCCGTCGAATATCTTCCATACACGTTCGTAATTATTTTTTATTTGCATAACCTTATCGCCCTCGCGAAAGGTCGTGTTTCGAAATTCGCGCTCACGCTTGCGCATATCGGTTGGGTTCAAATGTTGCTGCAGAACCTTATTCAGGCTGTTTACGCCGAGGTCGGCCTTTCGCATCGGCGTCAGTAGCTGTATGTCTTTGAGCGGATCGGCTTTTTTATATTTCGGTAAACGCTTCGCATAGAGCTCCGTGAGTGTCTCGATTACGTCTGAGATGCTGTCCTTTTGCATAAAGAAAAAATCAGTATCACGTTCGTTTATGACAGGATATTCGCCACGGTTGATCCTATGTGCGTTCATGACGATCGCACTCTCCTGAGATTGTCTGAATATCTCCGTTAGACGCACCGTATTTAATACGCCCGAGGAAATGATATCCTTTAAGACCTTGCCGGGGCCTACAGACGGCAGCTGATCGACGTCACCGACCAAGATCAATCTTGTGCCCTCGGACACTGCCCTTAAAAGGTTGTTCATGAGCATGATGTCGATCATCGAGCATTCGTCAACGATCAATACGTCGGCCTCGATCGGGTTGTCCTCGTTACGCGCAAATATCTGGTGGCGGATATCATCCGCGATCATTTCCGCCTCGAGCATTCGGTGTATCGTTTTGGCTTCGCGTCCCGTCGCCTCGGACATACGCTTTGCGGCGCGGCCCGTCGGCGCGCAGAGCTCGACCTTCAAACCGTCGTTTTCCATGATCGTGATGATCGTATTGATCGTAGTGGTCTTGCCTGTGCCCGGGCCGCCTGTGATCACCAATACACCGGACGTGAACGCCTCTCGAACGGCTTGTATTTGATTCTCGGCGAGGGTCACACCAGTTTCTCGGTGTGCGTTTGCGATTTCTCGTTCAATATCACGCAGAACGACCTTTGCGGAAAATGCCAAATCCAAAAGGTGCTTCGCGACGTTTTGCTCGGCTGCCCTGTAGGCCTGCAGATAAACCGCTGTGTAGAGCTTGAGCTTTTCCGCGTATATGAGCTTGTCCGTCTGCATCGTAATCAAGTGCCCCTCGGCTATATCGGGATCGATGCCCAAAAGCCGCGCCGTTTCATGTATCAGCTGCTCACGTGGCAAATATACATGGCCGGAACCCGTGGCAGTCAGCAGTGTGTAGATGAAGCCTGCACGTATCCGAAATTCGGAATCCAACGATATACCGGCTTTCATGCCGATCTCGTCGGCTGTTTGAAAACCGACACCGCCAATATCCTCGATCATAGCGTATGGATTGTGTTTTAGTACCGCCGCTGTGTTTTCGCCGTAACGCTTGTAAATCTTTGCGGCAACAGAGCCCACGAGCCCGTAGCTTTGTAATAGCATCATGACCAAACGATGCGCAGACTGTTCATGAAAGCTCTCGGAAAAACGCATAGCCATTTCAAGGCTGATCCCCTTGATCTGCGCTAATTTTTCCGGGAAGCTCTCAAAGACCTCGAAGCTGTTGTCACCGAAAGCCTTGATGATACGCTTGGCAAGACGCGGACCTATGCCCTTTACAGCGCCGGACGCCAAATAGCGCTCCATCTCGTCCGAAGTGGATGGTGCGCTCTGTATATAGGATGTGATATTTAGTTGTAGGCCGTATTTATGATTATTTACATAGTTACCGGTGACGGTGGCGATGTCGGACTTTGAAATGGAAGGCAGATAACCCGTACAGGTGATCTCCTCGTTCTCATCGTCGGCTGATACGAGTACGAATACTGTATAGCCGCTGCTGTCATCTCTATAAATGATGTTCTCCACCGTACCGGAAAGCTCTACATATTCAACCACCGCAAAGCTCCGATCTCATTTGTTCCACAAACCATTGGTATTCTTCTTCGCTTTCGTAGGGA
>CAZUNC010000119.1:0-6995 GCA_964621475.1 uncultured Defluviitaleaceae bacterium
CGCTACGGTATAACGTATCAAAATCTGACCCGTGCTCGGGGAAATAGGCTATGCCTATACTGGCTGAGATACTCACGGAGACATCGTTCTCGGTGTAGGTGTTTCTAAACAACCTGCATATCTCGGCGGCCTTGGATTGTGGTACATCAATACTTGTGTAGTTTTTCAGGAACACAAAGAACTCGTCGCCGCCGATCCGACCGACGATATCGTCGGAGCGGAATAGCTGTTTGAGCATATCAGAGAGGCGCGTGAGCACGATGTCGCCATACAAATGCCCGAGCATGTCGTTCACACTCTTAAAATTGTCGACATCAATGATCATCAGCGCGTGGTTGCCGTCTGAGTTTCGGCGGTCTATGAGTGTGGACTTGATCAACAGCTCGGTAGTAGTCTTGTTATATAAGCCTGTGAGCATATCGCGCTCGGCCTTGTGTCTGAGTTCCTCTTCCTTCTTGACCTGCTGGTCGATGTTTTCAAGAGAGCCGATAGCCTTGAACGGCTTGCCGCTCGTGTCGTTTATGACGATCCCGGACAGCACGCACCAATGATAGACACCTTCGCTGTCCGCAATTCGAAACCGTACATCGGTTATGCTGTTGCCCTTTAATATTTCGTTAAATATAGAGGTGAATATACCGCGGTCATCCTCATGCACAGCATTAGCATCCAATGCGTCGTCGGGGGAGTTCTTGGTCATGGCCTCCCGCCCAAACAGAGATCGAAAATTGGTCATCGAGGTGATCTTGTTGATCGAGAAGTCCCATTCGAATATGACCTTGTTTGTCTGCTCGGCCAGAGCCTTAAAGCATTTCTCGTTCAAGAGTGCTCTGTTGCGCGCGTTACGCTGTGTGAGATATACAATCAACATCATCAATAGCAAAACGAGGATGATCTGCGACATCAACAGGAATGCATTGTGTACATGGGTCATGGATTCCTGCTCGATGACCTGCCTCGGTATTACCATAATAACAAGCCAATTATTGATACCGATCGGTGCGTAATAAGAGTTTCTGTATTGCCCTTTATACGAGTATTTCGAAAAGCCTTTTTGCTGTTTGGAAAAACCCTGACGCATCTGATCTGCGGAAAAGCCTTTTTCGTAAACGAAATTGTCGAGTGTGTTGAAATAGTTGTCACCCATCAGTAACGAGTCCGAGGACGAACTGGAGGCTACATATTTACCATTACCGTCTACAAGATGAAAATAACCACCCGCGTAAAAGAAGGTCTTACCAAAGGTCTCCGAGAGGAGTTCTGTTTTTATAGCGCCGCGTAGGGAGGCAACGGGCTTGCCGTTTTTGTCGTGCAACGGTACAAATACCTTGATGATCTCGGCGCCGTCCGAGAGGGAATTTGTTACATCCAATATAAATGTCTCGCCGTTTTTTATTTTATCGAGGTATCCGAGGTTCGAGATGTCGAAGGAGTAGCCGTCGGAGGTATAGCTCGTACCGTCTGCGTAATCAATCGCAAGGTGCTCGTAACCATCGGTTTCCGCCATCTTTGTCAACAAGGACATTACCTCTGGCGAGTTGAAATCGTCGTACTCCTCAATTATAGTAGACCCTATTTTGAGAGCGCTTATGTATCGTTCAAATGTATACCTGACCTCTGCTGCATTGCTTTCGGTTATCGATATGAGACTACTGTCTGATTCGCCGGTTTCTATGTTCACCAGGTTGGTCAGAAAGACTACGACAGCCAATACGATCCATGCGATACATACAATAACTGCGGAGAATAGTGGTATATGCTTTTTATAATTGAATTTTGGTTTCACAGAAAACGCCCCCGGAGGAAATAACTAAAAGGAAAATATCAAAACTGACCTTGATGTACGATAAATCTCTCTTTGAAATCGTCTGTCGCGAACATCTCAAGATAGATCTCAAAGCCCTGCGAATAATGCGCGGGGTCCAATGTCTCCAAATATGCCCAGAATATATGACCCTCGTCGGTGCCATCGAGCAT
Source organism: uncultured Defluviitaleaceae bacterium (assembly GCA_964621475.1). Taxonomy (GTDB): domain Bacteria; phylum Bacillota; class Clostridia; order Lachnospirales; family WQUN01; genus CAYURR01. Next base: position 1,978 of record CAZUNC010000119.1, read on the forward strand.
GTGCCCGCTGTATTTTGTGGCCTTATACAAAAACTCCATATAGCGTTCGTTGGTGTTCTCGTTATACCAATGCAGCAGTCCGACGCATATGGGATCCGTGACACGAAGACCCGTTTCCTCGTAAAATTCACGCTTAACGCTCGTCAGATTGCTCTCACGCGCCTCCAAATGCCCGCCAGGAAAGCTATAGCCCTTCCATTTCTTTTGCCTATCGATGATCAGAACCTGACCCGTCACGGGATCCGTGAGCATCAGCATGTTGGTTATTTCTGCCTGAATCATTGTCGTATACCCTCCATACATTTTCGAACCAATCGTCGTTCTGTGGTATAGCCCGCACGGGCTCAAAGTGCGAAACAAACGTCTCGCCATCGTAATAGGTGATGAGCCTGTCGGACAGGCGCTTATCCTTAACGCTCAAAGCATCCGGATCGGTGCTCACGAGCGCTGAGCCACGGCTGCCGCATGCATCAGCACACAAAAGCATCGCGGACAACACGGCACGTTGAGTAATGAGCATATCGGCGTTTTTAAACGCGTATGCGGCTATGTAAATATCGCTTGCGGTATCGGAGGCCGCAGACGTAGTAAGGCTTGCCGGACGTGGAGTGCTCACCGAGTTAACTGCACCCTTGGACAGCTGATCATATGTCTCGCGCATCCTCTCGACATCCCTGATATGCGCGGCGTACGCGCTCATTTGCTGCTGCGTGGCCTTGCGCGACGCGGCATAAGATGAATAGCTGGAGCTGTGAATATAGATATCGAGTTGGTCTTTGACCTCACGCAAGGCGTTATCGCAAGCCGTGTTGTTGTCGCAGGCTGTGGCCGCTACATGTGCAATGTGCTCGGCGGCACGCAACGATCCGACTTGGGTAGAGTTCAGCGCGGAGCCGCCCGGACGCGCGACACCGAATGTACCCGCCGCCTCTCCAACGACATATAAACCCTCGATGCTGCTGTGCCAGTGCAGATCTACATCGATGCCGCCGTTACAGTGCTGCGCGCAGACATTGACCTCAAGCGGTTCCTTTGTGATGTCGATACCATTATCCTTATACAATTCTATGGCCTTGGGGTTCATGATCCGCAACCGCTCGATTGGTCTGCTCATGAGCGCACCGCTGCGCTTTAGGTACTCATATGCCTCGTCGGAGAGGCCGGGCGGCTGTTCTGTCAGACCGTTTTCCAGCCCCATGGGGTCATTGCAAAAATCCATGAACACACGGTTGCCCTTTTCACTGACCTCTTTGTGGATGATGCGGTCGATATATGACGAGCCGCTGATTTTTCGCACATCAAACGGCCATTGGTAACCCTTTAAAAATACCATCGACAGTGCTTGCTGAGGGCTGTCGAAATACTCGGGCAGGAATTCGCGGATATTGCCATGCTTATCGACAGCCACATAACGCGGCAAGACCTGCTGATAGGTGCCCGAGACATTCCAGCGAAACTTCGTGGACGCGAGCCCGTATTGCCACTCGGATAGGTTCGCGGCTCGCGCACCGGCCATCAATGCCATGCCCGTCATACCGGTCTGGCTCAGCGGATATACGCTCTGATCATAAACGATCGCGGGCCCACCCGTGGCCATAACTATATGCTTGCAGCGAAATAAGGTCACGGCGTCTTCGGGGCTTTCCTGCTCCAAATCCAAAGCGATCAAGCCCGCGACACGATTATTCGGTGAGCCGGATGTCACGATCCGAACAGCCTGCATATGATCAAAGATCCGTATACCCTTTTTCATTACGCTCTGTTCGAGGCTTTCGGTCATGAGCTTCGAGGTCAGCGGACCGCACGAGGTAGCGCGGCGGCGTTTGTCGTGGTCGGTCTTGTAACCCACGTATTCGCCGTATGCATTCGTCGGAAACCTAACGCCGATGTTTACGAGCTTCATAAACGACCGCACGGAGCCCGCGGCCTCACAGAGCGCGGTATCCCCATTCACCGCGCCGCCGCCGAATAGGTCGGCGGCCATTTCGTATACGGAGTCTGATTCGTTTCCACATAGCGAGAGCTTGTAATAGGTTTGCTTGTCGCTACCCGTATTGCGAGAGGTCCCCATGTATATGCCCTCGGTGATGATCGCTATATTTCTGTGTCCGAGGTCATATAGGGTATCGGCCGCGTTGTAACCAGCGCAGCCCGTGCCTATGATGATGGTATCGATGTTATATTCCATTTAGAGCCTCCGTATATGAAAGCCGCCGTCCGCATTCAGCACCGTGCCCGTACCGAAGTCCAAATGCCCGCTGCATGCGGCTACAACACAACCCGCGACATCCTCAGGGCTGCCCATGCGCTTGATCGGCGTGATGCCGTCTGCGATGAGCTGCTCGTATTTCTCTTTTACACCCGCGGTCATGTCGGTCATGATGATGCCTGGGCGCACTTCGAAAACGGGTATGCCCTCGTCGGCGAGCCGAGCCGCGAACAGTTGAGTTATCATTGCGATACCGGCCTTTGAGATGCAGTATTCGCCGCGAGAGATGGATGCCGTGTACGCGGAGACTGAGGAAATATTCACTATACGCGGTGCATAGTCGGGTAGGGGGTCGGCAGCATGTTTCATTTCGATCATAAGCTTGGCCGCGGCCTGACTCATAAAGAACGTGCCCTTTAGGTTGATCTCGATCAGGCGGTCAAAGCTCTCGGAGCTCGTTTCCAAGATATCCACGCGTTCGAGAGGCGCGACACCCGCGTTATTAACGAGTACATCTATACGCCCATAACGTTTGAAGGTTTCGTCGAGAATGTACATACGATCATCGGGCTTTGAGATATCGCAGCGGATGTATGTAAAATGCTCATATTCGGATAACTCCGGGAAATCCGCACGCTGATCGCCGATCTCTGTGACACCACTGAGCACCGTAAAATACCCCTGCGCAAGTAATGCCTTTGCAATACCGAGGCCGATGCCACGCCGTGAACCCGTTACTATCGCAACCCTTTGTGTATTTGCCATCAGACCCCGACCTCCTTAGCAATGTTTCTGTACACCTCGTCGCGCACCGCACAGCCAGCGACGCTGTTGCTTCTCATGAGCAAGCTGCAACGCCCACACGCGAGGCAAACCTGCTTGCTGTCGAGCTCGGCCTTTTGCGTGATATCGCGTGCAAAATCCGGATAAGCAAACGCCATGCGCCCATATCCCGCTAATTTGTAGTAGCCACTATCTATAGCGGCGGCGGCCATCTGCGGCGAGAAACGCCTCAGATACGATAATCCCGAACCGATCACACATAGCTGCGGGAATTGTACTTGTATCTCATGTATGCAGTCGAGCATACGTGCGACACCAAAAAGCGGCGGCTCGGCGCATGCATACGGATACTTTTCGGCAGGGCGATTTACATGCGGGTTTACATAGGGGTTGCCTATCGTGATATCTAATAACTCAAAGCCGCACTCCTCTACCAATATCTTAATGAGCTGTTTGGCCTCGCTCAGGTCGGGTTCGATGCGGCTGTGCTCCAATGTGTAGCCGTCAGCTGCGTTGGCTGCGTCCTGCTTCGCACCGAAGCCGTATGGATACGGGAATCCGTCATATGCATTCAGTCGGCTCGTGACGATGAAATCCTTTGAGGTGTTTTGCTTTGCGTTCTTTGCACTCGTTACGAGGTAACGAGTGCGGTTCTCAAATGAACCGCCGTAACGTCCGGGCCTTGTAAACGCGGACAACAACTCTGAACCGAGGTATCTGTGGCAGGACTTGATGTCCACCCCGTCAAAGCCGCATTGCTCGGCGAGTGCGGCCATCTTGCCGTTTGCCTCCGTGAGCCTGTATAGGTATTCGTCCGAAACGATCCGATCTGTAGGGATCGGCTTATCCTTTTCAAATATCGGGTTATTATATGCAATCAGAGGAGCGGGAACGCCATGTGGCTTTGAATAACGCCCCGAGTGCGTGGCCTGCATGATCACGATCGGCTCAAAGCCATTCGCACGCTCGCACTTCTCCTTGATTCGCGCCACGATCCGCTTGAAGTCATCCGCGCTTTGCTCGGTCAGCCAGAGCTGACGCGGGTTCGCGCGAGCCTCCTCGTATACGGCCGTGGCCTCAAACCAGATAAGCCCCGAGCCACCCTCGGCGAAACGGTCGTATCGGCGGATTGTGAGCTCACCGGGTGTGCCGTCCGCGTTGCCGTCGCAGCCCTCCATCGGCTGTACGGCCAAACGGTTCGCGCAGTGTTTTCCGGATATATCGATGCTTTTACCGAGTACGGAGATGTCCTGCGTGAACGGGATATTTACCCCGAGGCCTTCGGCCTCGTGTTGTATCTGATCTATACTCGTATAGTTAAACATCTACATCCCTACCTTTACCCAGCACCTTTCGGCAGCCGATGTCTCTACCGCGTCCAAGATCTCACAGCACTTCAGGCCGTCGCGGAAATCCGGTGAGGTGGGTTTGTTATTGGCTATGGCCTCTGTGAATTCGTAGAGCTCGTGTACAAAGGTGTGCTCGTAACCGATGATGTGTCCGGCCGGCCACCAGTGCTCCATGTACGGATGCGAGCCCTCAGTCACGTTGATAGAGCGGAAGCCCTGCGTGCCGTCGTCGTCCGCGCGTGAGAAATACTCAAGCTCGTTCAGACGCTCGAGGTTGAAACGGATGCTGCCTTCGCTGCCGTTGATCTCGAAGTTCAACGCGTTCTTGTGTCCGGCTGCGAAACGCGTCGCCTCGAACACACCCATCGCACCGCAATCAAACGCGCAGACAAAGCTCGTCGCGTCGTCTACGGTGACCGTACCCATTTCGGCATCCGCGCTCGCGTTACCTGAAAGCCCTGTCATGCGTTCAACGATCGGGCGCTTTTCTACAAAGGTTCTTGCGATACCCGATACCTCTGTGATCTCACCGACCAAAAAACGCGCGAGGTCGATCACATGCGCACCGAGATCACCGAGCGAACCGGAGCCCGCGACGCTTTTGTCGAGCCGCCAGATCAGCGGGAAATTTTCGTCCACAAGGAAGTCCTGTAGGTAATTGCCCCGGAAATGGTAAA
>CAZUNC010000120.1:0-6976 GCA_964621475.1 uncultured Defluviitaleaceae bacterium
ACGATGATATCGGCGATGTTGAATGTTATGTTTGGGCTCATTCTGTTGCCTCCGCGGGTTCTGGGGTGTCTGTAGGCTCGGTGTCGGTTGGTGCTTCGGTCTCCACGCTGTCTGCTGTCGGTTTATCCTCTTTCGGCGCGTCTGTAGGTGGTGTGTCCGACGTTACAGTGACCCTGCTATACTTGAGCATTTCCGCGGACATCTCGGATACAGACAAGACGGTGTTCTTATCACCCACAAAGATCAATTGTTTAACATCTGCGGTCGCGTTATGTTCCCACAGCACACCGCCGAGGGTATTCACCGCGAGGAATTTGTTACCCTCTCCGAGTATCGCGGTGTTGTAGTCCATATACAGGTAGCTTGACCGACCTGTAAAACGATATTCACCGGTCTTTTCGCCACCGAGACCGTAGAACTGCAATACACCGGGCTCGACAGCATTTGGGTTATTCAGTAGCTTTTCACCCAAAGACATCGCAAAACCCTTTTCGCCGTTTAACGTAAAGTGCATGATCTCATTGCCAACCGGAATACTCCAAAGCGTAGCGATCGAGTGATTTTCTCTCGGCTGATAGCAATTGACACTCGCGTCTGAGATGGTCAGCAGCTTATTGTTCTCCATGAACTTAACCATACCTACGATGCGGTTGTCCTCGAGCACCGCTCCGAATACGGTATCCGGGAAGTCGAGCTTTTCGTTACTGATATAGCTAAACACGATATTTGAACTGATGCGTGTATTCAAATCCAGGTAACTCACGGCAACGATGCGTCCGTCAGACGATACATCGCAAGAAATGGGCAAAACATTCATGTCGGTGTGATTGCGTAGCCATATAGGATCGGGGCCGCCCTTTTGGGAATACACACCGATCTTGTAGCCGTCGCCATCCTGTGAGATAACGGACAGGTAGCCTGTCTGATTGACCGAAAAGCTCAGCACGGGCCCGTCTGTGCGTATATCGGTATACTTGCCGTTTTTGTCGAACACATATACATTTGTACCCTTTGGCTCACCGACGGCGATGAAGCCGCTTTTCGTGGAAAAGACGGGGTTTGCGAGGCTATAGGTCGATGCCCATACTTGCTCTGCCTTTGGGGAGAGGTACTGGACACCGTCTTTTGTGCAAAAAAAGAAGCCCTTATCGTTATTGCTGTAGAAATATGCGTTCGCATTGAAGTCATATGTCACAGCTATATCGGTATTGGCCATTTTCATTTTTTGTGTACTAAAGTTTTGTTCCTCCGTAAAGTTACCGACCACGGAGACCACCACGATCAGCACCAAGACCGCCGCAGCTATTATGACCGTTTTGTTTGGCATTCATTCCTCCGAGATGTGTTTTGACGATGTATATAATCTCTATCGCACCGGCAGCGGCGAATAGGGGATAGACCTTTGAAACAAAAACCGAGAAGCCGACATGCGCAAACACGGATGCGAGCGCGGTAACGGCGAGTTTTGCATAGATTGGCTTGACTGAGTATCGACCATTTAGCCATCTGCTGAGCGTAAACGCGTTAGAGATTGCGGTTGTGAGTATCGCACAGAGCAGAAGTAGTAGATACATGTATTCAAAAAATGTCCCGTATTCGGTCACTATCGCCAAAATGGGGATATCCGTGTTCATGATATCGGCTTTATGTTGAAACAGTGGCACACAAAGAAACAGGCCGAGCACGGTCATCATTACACCGCCCATGATACCTGAAAACGCTGCATCCCTTTGAGACGATACCATATGCCCCATAGCGGCTAATACAGAGATAGCCGTGACGATGTTGTATGAGGCGTAGACACATGCCGAGAACCACCATGTCGAAGAGGTAGGGCCGGTAAAGCCGTCGGATATAGCCGAAGTAGGGACGGTTTGTGTTACAAACGCATAAATACCGATAAGGATCGTTCCCGCGATCATAAATGGGGCGAGACGCGCGTTAAACGCAACAAGACCATCCAGGTCGAACAGCAGCAGCACAAAACAAGCCAGCGCCGATACGATGACCATTGCTGTAAATGGAAGGTTAAACGCCTGTCTGATCGCGGAGGCCGAGGCCGAGAGCATCGTTGCGTATAGGATGAACATAAACAACACTACGGCGAGTTCGACGATCGTGCCGATACGTTTGCCCATGACCCTGTCCATGAATAGGTTGTAGTCCGAGATCTTATTTGTGCGGCAAATATCAAGCACCGCATAACCGACAAACGAGAACAACAACCCGGCTATCAATAACCCGACGATACCCGCCGCGCCGAATTTGACAAAGAACTCGGATAGCTCGCGACCGGACGCGAATCCCGCGCCGAGTATCACGGTCGTGTAAACAAATGCGATAGTAAGTGATTTCCTCAAAAAAACCGCCCCATAAATATATCATTCGATATATTCTATGAGGGGTAGGGCGGAACTATATCAATTTCTCGTACAAAGCCTTATATTTCTTGGCCGAGGCATCCCAAGAGAAATCACAATCCATGCAATTCTCTACCAGGCTGTGCCATTCATCCTGATTGTGGAAGGTACGTAGCGCTTCGTTTAGAGCCCACATCATCCCACTTGCGAGATAGTCGTTAAACACAAAGCCGTTACCGGTAAGTGTCGCGTTATCAAAATGCTGCACCGTATCGGCGAGCCCGCCTGTGTTGCGAACAACAGGCACAGTGCCGTAACGCATAGCGTATAGCTGGCCGAGGCCACAGGGCTCAAACAGCGACGGCATCAGAAATATATCCGAGCCCGAGTAGATCTTTTGAGCGATATCGTCGTCGAACGTGATGTTGGCCGAGAGCTTATGCGGGTAATGGTAAGCGTAATGCTTAAACATATTCTCATATCGTCCGTCACCTATACCCAAAACAACGAGCTGCAAATCCTTTGAGAGGATTTCCTCGATAGCAACTGCCACGAGGTCGATACCCTTTTGATCGACGAGGCGAGAGATGATGCTGACCACCGGTACGTTTGTCTGAGGCAGCCCCAAACGCTCCTGAAGTCTGCGCTTATTTTCCTGCTTGCCGGAGAGGTCGTTCTTGTTAAAATGCGCATAGAGGTATTTATCTGTCATCGGGTCATATTTGATCGTATCTATACCGTTTAGGATGCCATACAGGTCCTGCTCACGGCTGCGTAATATACCGTCCATGCCATATGCAAAATGCGGAGTCTGTATCTCGCGCGCATATGCTTCGCTGACCGTCGTAATAGCATCGGCATATAGCAGTCCGGCCTTCATGAAGCTGATGTTATGATAAAACTCCAGCTGGCCGCCTGTGTAGTAGCCGTCGTTTAGGTCCAAAGAGGAAAGTACCTCTCTTCCGAAGACCCCTTGATACTGCAAATTGTGGATTGTAAAGATGCTCTTTATATCCGAATAGAACACAAAGCCCTTGTACATATCCTTCAGGTAGACGGGTCCGAGACCTGTCTGCCAGTCGTTGAAGTGTATGATATCAGGCTTGAAATCAACCTTTATAAGAAACTCAAGCGCGGCCTTTGAAAAGAACGCAAAGCGCTCATAATCATCGCTGTAGCCATAATAGCCGTCGCGTCCGAAGTAATAGTCGTTTTCTATCATGTACATCGTAGTGACACCGTCGCCCGATATACCGTCAAAGCTGTATACAGACGCGCTCTGTCTGCGCCAGGATAGATTGACCGTAAAGCTGTCCAGATACTTAAGGTTCGTAAGGTTATTACAATTGACGTTTTTATATTTCGGAAAAACGACGCGTGCGTCTACACCCTGTTTTTTGAGCGCAGCAGGAAGAGAACCCGCAACCTCACCCAAACCGCCGCTTTTCGCATATGGCGAAACCTCAGACGATACTATTAATACCTTAAGCAAAGATAAAACCTCCGATCAAATTGGCATTTGAGAAACATTATAGAGACTATGCTGATTATTGTAAAGAATTTTTCCGAGAAATGTTGTAAGATATAGGAAATATATGCGGTGGATTAATAGGAGGGGAAGCTATGAAAACGGGTATTATTAAGGCAGAGATTAAGAAAGCGGAGGTTAAACTAACACTGTTTACGGCGATATTAACCTTTGCGGTGATGATTGCAATTGTGGTATTTCTAACCCTGCCGCGCTATATCCCGTTCAACGAGGGTATGGTGTCGTTGACGGAAATGGAAAACGGGATGCTGTTGGCGGTATTTACCGACAAGGTGAGTGGATTTGATATCGATAGGTTCCCGACAGAAGACCATACCGCTTATATCTATGGAGGGCTTGATATACGGTGACCGCATCGCCAATGGTGGTATCGCATTGCCGAGGTTGTTTCTGTCATACTATGCGATCATCGCTGCGGGCATGGCGATCGCGTCCGGCATTGCCCTTTTGGCGTTTCGAAAGCGTCAGAGGATTAGGGTTGTGCTGACCTATATATGCTTCGTGCCGGTGTCTTATCTGCTCGCACATCTGTGTGTGAAGGGGTTTAAAGCCGCGTCTTATTCAGCCGGACGTGATTTCTTAATGATTTTGATTGTGACGATACCGTTTTACTGTCTGTTTCTGCTTGCACATGCCGTTCTCAAACGGTTTAATAGACTGAATAATTCGAATGAATGATTGACAATAAATGGTAATATGGTAAAATATAACTTACAAAAGGGAGTAGCCAGCGGTTAGCCGCTTGTTATATTCGTCAACCCGATTGCCAGCTTTCTTTATAAAACGGCAATCCGGATATAACGCAAAACGCGAGACTTTTGTCCACTTAACACAGAGCGGGCAAAAGTCTTTTTTTATGCAACGCGTTAAGATGCAAATGCGCGGATTTTTGGCTACTTTTTGAGGATACTGATAAAAGGAGGGTTTAACATGAAGCATTATTTTGAAAGCATCGAGGCTGTGCTTAAAATCGCACAAAGCTCGGTAAACGGCCTGACATCGCAGCAAGTGGCTGAGCGTGAGACGCAGTACGGCAAAAACAAGCTCAAGGAAGCTAAAAAGACCCCGTTATGGGCGCGGTTTTTGGCGCAGCTCTCGGACCCGATGATCATCATCCTGATAGCCGCGGCTATTGTTTCAGCTGTGACATCGGCGTATTCGGGCGAACATATGACGGATGTATTTATCATCCTCGCGGTCGTCATCATCAACGCGGTGCTCGGCGTGTATCAGGAGAGCAAGGCCGAAAAGGCTATCGAAGCTTTGCAAAAGATGTCCGCTGCGACATCGAAGGTATTACGCAACGGCTCGGTCGAGATCGTAAAGAGTGAGGATCTGACGGTTGGTGATGTGATATTACTTGAGGCGGGCGACGCTGTACCCGCAGACGGACGCATTATAGAATCTGCGAGCCTGCAAATAGAGGAGGCCGCATTAACCGGCGAGAGCGTGCCGGTAAACAAGCAGTCCGATACCTTACTGGCAAGTGACAAGGACATACCTCTCGGCGACAGAAAGAACATGTTGTACATGGGTTCTACGGTTGTATACGGCAGAGGACGAGCGGTGATCACGGGTATCGGTATGGAGACCGAGATGGGCAAGATTGCGGGTGCGCTGACCGAGGCAAAAGAAGAAAAGACCCCGTTACAGAAACGCTTGCATCAGTTATCCAAGATATTGACCTATGCGGTCATCGGTATATGCGTATTTATTTTCCTGTTCAGATTATTTACTACAGGGGATTTGAGCGCGGCGGCGATGCTGGATACATTCATGATCGCGGTGAGCCTCGCGGTGGCCGCGATACCCGAGGGCCTCGCGACCGTCGTTACGATCGTACTTGCCATAGGCGTAACAAATATGTCCAAGCGCAATGCGGTTATTCGTAAACTTACGGCGGTGGAAACCTTGGGCTGCGCACAGATCATATGCAGTGACAAGACCGGTACGCTGACCCAGAACAAGATGACCGTAACGAAGTACTATGTCCCCGGTCAAGCCGGTACGCAGGACGGAAACGATGGATCACATGGAAACGAAGCGAAGCTTCTGGCGACGGCGTTGGCGTTGAGTAGTGATGCGACGCTGGATGCGAATAACGATGCGGTCGGCGAACCGACCGAATGCGCGCTTGTAAACTACGCGTTTAAGCTTGGTATAAATAAGAACGCGCTCAGTGAACAGCAGCCGCGCGTCGGTGAAGCGCCGTTTGACAGCATGCGCAAGATGATGAGCGTCGTATACAAAATCGGGAACGAATATACATGTTACACAAAGGGCGCACCCGACGAGGTGCTCAAGTGCTGTACACATATTTATAAAGACGGCAATATCACGGCGATCAGCGAAGACGATAGACGGTCTATACTGACCCAGAATAAGGGCATGGCTGACAACGCTCTGCGTGTATTGGCAGGGGCATTTAAGACCTATACGGCTATTCCCGCAAGCTTCGAACCTGAGGCGCTTGAAAGCGAGCTCGTGTTTATTGGTTTAGTGGGTATGATCGATCCGGTTAGGCCTGAAGTCATAGATGCGGTACGTCAGTGTAAGCAGGCCGGTATCAGACCGATCATGATAACGGGTGACCATATCGATACAGCTGTAGCGATAGGTAAGGAGATCGGGATCATCAATGATGCGTCCGAGGCGATCACGGGTGCGATGCTCGATGAGATAGCGGACGATGTGTTCACAAAAACGATAAGCAAGTACAGCGTTTACGCGCGTGTAAAGCCCGAGAATAAGACACGCATCGTAAATACATGGAAGGCCAACGGATATGTATGCGCGATGACCGGTGACGGTGTAAATGATGCGCCGAGTATAAAGTCGGCGGATATTGGCATAGGCATGGGCATCACGGGCACAGACGTGACCAAGAATGTAGCGGACATGGTGCTCACAGACGATAACTTTGCAACGATCGTAGGCGCGGTATCAGAGGGACGTAGGATATTTGACAACATCCGTAAGGCGATACAATTCCTGCTCGCGTCTAACCTCAGCGAGGTCATCAGTATCTTTGCAGCGACGCTGATGGGCTTTACGATATTAAAGCCCG
>CAZUNC010000121.1:0-6970 GCA_964621475.1 uncultured Defluviitaleaceae bacterium
GTAGATCATGGGATGTAACCTGTGCGCCCAGTAGTTTCTTTACACCCCTAACCACTGAGGTCTTGCCGTCGGTCGATAATACGATATCCGCTCCCATGCGTTTGAGTTCCACTATATGTCGCATACGCGATTCGAATATCGTCTCGGAGATGATGCTCGCGCCATTTGCTAACGACAGCAGTGCCGTCATCTGCGGTTGCATGTCGGTCGGGAAACCCGGATGCGGATTTGTCCTCAGGCAGTCGATCGGCCTCAATATCGGGGGTGCTTCCATTATCAGCGCGTTCTTTTCCTCAAAGAATTTGCAGCCCGTGTCCTTGAGCTTTGAGATGATCGGGAACAGATGCTCGTTTACCGTGTTCGTAAGGCGTATCTTACCCCTCGTGATCGCCGCCGCTGTTAAATATGTGCCCGCAACGATCCGGTCCGGCATCACCGTGTGCTCGGCTCCGTGCAGCTTCTTTACGCCATTTATAACGATCATGCTGGTGCCTGCACCGCTTACATCCGCACCCATCGCATTTAAAAAGGTCTGCAGATCTACGATCTCCGGCTCCCTCGCAGCGTTACACAAAACCGTCTGCCCTTCTGCTCTGACCGCCATCAGCAGCGCATTCTCGGTCGCACCCACACTCGGCACATCAAAGTTTATGCGGCTGCCCAACAGACGCTCTGCTTTGCAAATGATACTGCCATGCTCGTCGATGAACTCGCCGCCCATTTCCTTCACGGCTTTTTTATGCTGGTCAATGGGACGTTCGCCCAGCGGACACCCCCCCGGATAGCTGACCCTCACATGCCCGAACAAGCTCAACAGGCTCCCCAAGAAAATAATAGACGATCGCATCTTACCAACATGTTCCTCGGGTACCTCATAACTGTTTATACCCGACGCGTCTACGATCATCGTGTTACCTTCCCATCGCGTCTTGCAACCGATCGCCTCCAGTATCTGCGCTGTTATCAGCGTATCCGATATCCTCGGGCAATTGTGTATCACGCTCTCACCTTGATTGAGTATCGCCGCCGCCAATATCGGCAAAACAGCGTTCTTCCCGCCTCCGATCGCTACCTGGCCATACAGCTTATTTTGGCCTCGGATTCGGTATTCTCCCATATGCAACACCCCCAGAAGGCACATATTTTGATAAGTCGTACTCCTAATATATGCAGGGTGTTCCGGAGGGTGACAAGGCTGTGATTTATTTCTATATTTATTCAGAGGAAACTTCATGCTATACTCTAAAAAAATTCTCGGAGGAATACATAATGAACAAGCACTTATTAGCCGACATACGTGCGGCGATGGACAAACACGGCATCGACACATACCTGATCACAAAATCCGATCCGCATATGAGTGAAAACGCATCCGATTACTGGAACGGTATCTCTTTTGTATCAGGCTTTACGGGTTCGAGTGCGCGTGTTTTGATCACAAAGGACTTTGCGGGGCTCTGGACCGATGGGCGTTACTTTATTCAAGCCGCCTCACAGATAGCGGACAGCGGCCTCACGCTTATGAAGGACGGTGAAAAGGATGTCCCTGACTTTTACGACTACGCGCGTGACAACACTCCCGAAAACGGCTGCATCGGCTTTGACGGGCGTTCGATATCTGCGGCAAAGGTAAAGGATCTACGCAAACTCGTTTCGATAAAGGATATTTCCATAAAGCCCGATATCGATATACTGTCCGCGCTTTGGCCGGATCGCCCGAATGACGAGGTCTGCGAGGCTATAGATCATCCGCTTGAGCTGTGCGGGGTATCTCGCTTTGATAAGTTGGCGTCCGTACGTAAGTCCATGCAGGAAAAGAACGCGCAGGTGTATGTCTTATCAACGCTTGACGATATTGCGTATCTATTTAACCTGCGTCGAAAGGCTCCGACTATGTACACATACTTTACAGCCTATGCGGTCATATGCCCGGACGAGGCTGTTCTATTCACAGATTGCCAAATCGCGGACACGCTTCTGAACACATTGAAGGACGACGGCGTGACTGTAATGCATTACGACGAAGTCTTTTCATATATAAAAGGCTTGGCAACGAAAAATAGCGCCCTGCCGCGTGTGATCTACTCCCCCGAATCCACCTGTGAATTGCTGGCATCCATCATACAGGACTTCCCGAAGGAAAAGCTCACTGTCAATCTCACAACCACTATGAAGGCAAAGAAGAACGCGACCGAGATCGCATGTATGGAAAAAGCCAATCTACATGACGGCGCATCGATGGTGCGCATCATCAAGTGGATCGAGGATGAGATCGCCAATAGGAAAGCCTCCGGACAACCTCTCACTGAATGGGATATCGCGCTAAAAATCCAAGAGATACGCGGCATGAACCCCGATTATCTGTGCCCGTCGTTTACGAGTATCGTCGCATATATGGACAACGCCGCTATGGCGCATTATTCACCGAGCCCCGAGCAATGCAAGGCTGTCACGGACGAGGGCTTTTTGCTGATCGATAGCGGTGGGCAATATACCTTCGGCACGACGGATACCACACGTACCTTGATACTGGGCGAGATCAGCCCTGAGATGAGGCGCGACTTCTCGCTCGTACTAAAATCACATATCTCGCTTGCTCAGGCTGTGTTTATCTATGGCGCATCGGGCGCAAACCTCGATACCTTCGCACGCATGCCGCTCTGGGAGCATCTTAAGGATTTTAATCACGGTACCGGACATGGGCTCGGCTTTTGTCTGAACGTACATGAAGGCCCTCAAGGTATCGGCATGAAATCTAAGGACATCAAGTTTGAAGAGGGTATGATCACGACCAACGAGCCCGGCATCTATATAGAGGGCGCATATGGAATCCGCACCGAAAACACCGTGCTCTGCGAGGGTTATATGAAATCGGAGTTCGGGCAATTTATGCATTTCAAGACGATATCACTGTGCCCGATCGACCCACGGGGTATAGATACCGATATCTTGAACGAAAAGGATCTCGTTTGGCTGAACGCATATAACAAAGAGGTGCTGACGCTACTATCGCCATTGCTGTCGGACGAAGAGGTCAGCTGGCTTAAGGGGTATATAAAGACCGAACAATAAAAACCATACCACACTACACACAGACAAAAACGGATTCACACGGATATTACCATGCAAAAGGTACTTATCCGTGTGGATCCTTTTTTATTTCACGTCAACCCCTTTTGTACACGCATGATTGTGAACATTTCATAACACCTTGCTTGACATGCGGTATTATTTTGATATAATCGTGTAAAGAAAAGGAGGTGTTGGCACAATTGAACAATTCATCCAATGTATCGGCAACATACACTGTGAAAAAGCGTATGGGTTTTTTTGAAGCATTATGGAAATTTAGATATTTTTATATAATGCTTTTACCAGCTTTGCTATTCATTTTAGTGTTTAGTTACTTGCCGATGTACGGTATTGTACTCGCGTTTAAGACCTTTGCGTTCAACCGCCCCAGCGCACTCGGAGATTTGCCGGTATTGCGCTACATCGGTCAGATCATGAACATGGAATGGGCCGGGTTTAAGTGGTTCTATCTGCTCGTCTCCAAACCGGACTTCTGGAACGCGTTTAAAAATACCATCACGATTAGCCTCGGTAGGCTGCTGTTTGAGTTTCCTATGCCCATCATACTCGCCCTGATGCTCAACGAAATGCGCTTACCAAAGTTCAAGCAGATATACCAAACCGCCTACACCTTTCCAAACTTCCTATCATGGGTGTTGGTCGTAGGTATACTGAGCGGCATCTTTAACACCACCGGAGTTATCAATCAGGCATTGGTCGCAGGCGGCGGGCAACCCGTACCTTTTCTGCAAAACCCGTTGATATTCCGCGTGCTGCTGCATGTCACAAACATCTGGAAGGGTGCAGGTTGGGGCTCGATCATCTACCTCGCGGCCATAGCGGGCATCGACCCGTCGCTATACGAGGCAGCGATCGTGGACGGCGCACACAGGGGGCACTGCTTATGGCACATCACACTGCCAAGTATAAAGCCCACTATCGTGATCATGTTGATCCTCGCATGCGGCGGCATATTGAATGCCGGCTTCGATCAGATCTTTAACTTCTACAACACCGCCGTTCTCTCTTCCTCGGATATCATTGATACATGGATATACCGCTATGCATTCCAGGACGGCGCACGCAACTATTCGATGACCGTCGCGACGGGTATGTTCAAAGCGGTATGTAACTTCATCCTGCTACTCTCGGCCAACCAGATCGCCAAGTTCATCGGCGAAGAAGGTCTGTTATAGTTTATGGGGGCGAATGTATGGGATTAAAACACAAATACAACATCTACGACATTATCATCATCACGGTGCTCACATTGCTGATGCTCATAGCCGTGTTTCCGTTCTACAATATGCTCCTAATCTCTTTGGCCAAATACGAGGACGTCGCGCGCCCTACCCTATATCTTTGGCCTAAAAGCATCACACTGATCAACTATCAGATCATCTTTTCCGATCCACAGCTCATGCGCGCGTTTAAGACTACGTTTACCATCACGGTCTTTGGTACAGCATTGTCCATGTTTATCACCACGACGGCGGCCTACTCATTCTCTCAAAAGGACCTGCCCGGTCGAAATGTGTTATTTAATCTGTTTATCTTCACGATGTATTTCGGCGGCGGCTTGATACCTTGGTATCTCGTGTTACGTGATTTGGGCTTTATAGATAATATCTTGGTCATGATCGTTCCGAACTCATTCAGCGTGTTCAACATGATCCTGATGAAGAATTACTTCAACACGATCCCCGATTCCCTCGAGGAATCTGCAAAGATAGACGGAGCAAACGATATCCGCATCATGCTCCAGATCGTGCTGCCTGTAGCAAAGCCTATATTGGCTACAGTCGCGCTATTTTACGCGGTGGCCTACTGGAACGAATGGTGGCTCGGTATGCTGTTCATCGTCAAAAACACGAAGATCGTACCGCTGCAGCTATTATTGCGCCGCATAGTCGTCGAGGCCACGATGGATCTCGGAAACCAAATGGCCAATGCGTTCCGCTCATCAAACATTCAAGTCTACAGGGCCTCTATGCAAATGGCTTCGATCACCGTCGCCACCGTGCCGATATTGCTTGTGTACCCGTTTGTGCAGAAATATTTCGCAAAGGGTATCATGCTCGGTGCGATAAAGGCCTGAATAGTTATCGGTTAAGGCGGGTTTTCCGTTTTAATATTATCGCTGTGTATTTAATGTGTATTTTAAAAGGGAGGTTTATTTGGTATGAAGAGATTGTTGGCTATAGTTCTCGCCAGTACAATGTTGCTGGGCGCATGCGTTCAGGTCCCCACTACGACCACGAGCACCCAATCGACCCAAACCCAGACATCATCAGAGACCAAGACCGAAACCACAACCGAAACCACAACTACAACCGCAGTAGCTGAGACCGGAGCGGAAAAGATAACTATCAGCGTGAGCTTATGGGATATCGAGAATGCATTCCCGGAAGGCCAACCCATCGACAAGATCGCGCAATATATCTATGACAAATTCAACATCGAGGTTGAACCGATGAACGTTACATGGGGCGATTCCTCAGAGAAATACAATGTTTGGGCCGCATCTAACACATTGCCGGACATCATAGGCGCGATGGCAATAGTAGGCTCCGCGCAATACAAGCAGTGGATAGACGAAGGCTTGGTTCGTGCGCTGCCTGACAATCTATCGAGCTATCCGAATATCAATAAAAACATGAATTTGCCCGAGGTCACCGCGTACATGGTGGACGGCAAGAACTACATGCTGCCGCGAATGACCTATGCGGACGCGCGATGGTGGGCAATGGATCGTGGCGTTATGTACCGCAAGGACTGGGCCGAGAAGCTCGGCTTTAACGAGATCAAGACGGAAGAGGATTTTGTAAACCTGACTGCGGCAATGGCCAAGAACGATCCGGACGGCAACGGCCAGAACGATACCATCGGCCTCGGCGCAAACCAGGTATGGCCGTTGTTCAGCCAAGGCTTTACGAATTACGGCTACACGGACGGCCTCTGGATCAAGTATGAGGACGGCTCATGGAAGCGCGGATATTCCGGCGAATCCATTGTAAAGTTATTGGATATGTTCAGAAAGGTTACAAAAGCAGGCGGTATGGATCCGGATCTTTTGGCCCGTAAAAACGATGAGACACAAGACCTGTTTGCAGCCGGTCAGGTTGGTGTCTTCGTAAAGCAAAACAGCCCCAAGCATATGATGAGGATAAAGAACATATGGGTTCCTCTCAATCCCGATAAGGAATTTACGGACAGCGTCGGCTTCATGAAGCTCTGGTCCGTAGACGGTAAAAAGCCTCAGGGCTTTGTAGAGAAGTCATACTGGTCCGAAAGTTATTTCTCAACCGCAGTGGACGACGCAAAGATGGAACGTATTTTACAGCTCTATGATTTCCTGTATGGCGAAGAGGGCATGATGCTCACCGCTTACGGCTTTGATGGCGAGGACTATAAGAAAAACGCGGACGGTCTCGAGCTGCTGCTGCCTATGAAAGAAGACGGCACACGCCAGCAGATAGGCGAAAAATATCCAAGCACACTGTATTTAGGTTCCTTGGGTGTATGGACCGGTGACCTGTTGCAATACATCTCCCCTGCTATCGACAAGGATGTCCTTGATATATGCGTTCCCGAGCGCGACTACCGAATGAATAGCTTTGATTTCCAAAAAATCGACTGGGAGGTTCAGGCTATCATTACTCCCGAAAAACAGGAATCAACAGCGGACTTTATGAAGGATCTCGGTCTGATCATCATGGATACCTCAAACAAATCCACACAGCAGCTATATGACGAAGCCGTAGCAACATGGGATTCGCAGGGCTACAAGGCCGCATGGGAATCCATCACGACAGCCGCAAAGGCATTGGGTAAATAATGTGAACTATTTCATAGACAGCCGTACAGGGAGCGACATCAACACCGGAACATCCATTTC
>CAZUNC010000122.1:0-6967 GCA_964621475.1 uncultured Defluviitaleaceae bacterium
AGCTGCGCAGCATACTCACGAAGTATTGCAGCTTTATGCCCGTCGAGATATATCTTGATACGTTGAAAACAGATGCTGATGCGACAGAAGATGAGGATATCATCGATGCAGATGATGTTATAGATGCTACCGAAGGTGAAGAGGGAACCGATAAGCGCGAGCAACCCAAGCCCATTAACGACACGCATCCGCTTTGGCTCAAACCCGCCAACGAATGTACTGATGAGGAATACAAGGCGTTCTATCATAAGGTATTCACGGACTTTAACGACCCGCTGTTCTGGATACATTTAAATATGGATTATCCGTTCAGGCTCAAGGGCATACTCTACTTCCCGAAACTCAAGAATGATATCGAGTACATCGAGGGTCAAGTCAAGTTATATAACAACCAGGTATATATCGCAGATAACATCAAGGAGGTCATACCGGAGTTCTTGCTGCTTTTAAAGGGCGTGATGGACTGTCCGGATCTGCCTCTCAATGTCTCGCGCTCATTCCTGCAAAACGACGGTTATGTAACCAAGATGGCCGGTTACATCACACGTAAGGTTGCAGATAAGCTCAACTCGTTGTTTAAAAAGGATCGTGACACCTACGCGTCCTATTGGGATGATATCAATCCGTTTATCAAATACGGTTGCATAAAGGACAAGGAATTCTACGACAAGATCAGCAAGTCGTTGTTACTCAAAACGACCGCCGGTGATTATGTGACGATGTCCGAATTCACTGAGCGCAACAAGGATAAGACCGGTTCAACGATATTCTATGTTACGAATGAGCAGCTGCAGTCGCAGTATATAAAAATGTTCAAGGATCAGGGCATGGAGGCTGCGCTTATGACAGCGAACCTTGACAATCCATTTATCTCATATGTGGAGAGCTACGAAAAGGATATTAAGTTCAGCCGTATAGATGCCGATATCTCGGACACGCTCAAAGATACAGAAGCTTCCGATGCGGACAAGGATGCAACCGCAAAGACCTCCGAGACCATGGAAGCGTTATTCAGAACAAAACTCGGTAACGACAAGATCAAGGTAAAGGCTGAGAGCTTGAAATCCCCTTCTGTTTCATCGATTATCTTACTGTCTGAGCAATCAAGGCGTATGCAGGAGATGAGCAAGATGTTCGGCGGTGGCATGGGTATGATGCCGTTTGATAGCGATGAAACACTCGTGTTGAACCTGAACAATCCGCTTGTGAAGACACTCACAGAGATAAAGGATGATGAAAATCGCACAGAGGACGTAGAGATGATCTGTGGTCAGCTGTACGATCTTGCAATGCTGTCACACAAGCCGCTTGAGACAGAGCAAATGACGAGATTTATCGAACGCAGCAACAAGCTGTTGGAGAGGATAGCAATGAAATGAATAATGACGAGAACCAAACAGATGCCATCAGAAACGAGATAGACAATATAGACAGCGAAATACTTAAGCTATTTGAAAAGCGGCTCGATATCTCACGTCAACATTCTCTGATTTCAGGTAGTCTCAGGGAGCGGGAGATGATCACACGCCTTACGGAGCATCAGGACGATGTGCTCGCGACATATTCAAAGATCCTATTCGGCACGATTAGTGATCTGACGGATTCACATATAAAGCGTCAGAGCCATGAGAGCTCAACAGTTGCCGCGGACATAAAAAAGGCTCTCGAGGAAACGCCGCAGCTGTTTCCAAAGAGTGCCGTTATAGCCTGCCAAGGCATTGAAGGGGCTAATTCGCTCACGGCCTGTGAAAAACTGTTCCAGAGGCCGTCTGTTATGTATTTCTCAACGTTTGCGGGTGTGTTTTCGGCTGTTGAAAAGGGCTTGTGCAAATATGGCATACTGCCTATCGAAAATAGTCTGCACGGGTCAGTCACGAGTGTCTATGACCTGATGAAGCAATACGATTTCTATATCGTAGGTAGCATAAAGGTCAAGATCAACAACACATTGCTCGCTAAAAAGGGCGTTGACCTGAAGAACATAAAGACCGTCTATTCGCACGAGCAAGCGCTCGGGCAGTGTAGCGAATTTATAAAGTCACAGAACATCGAGATCATCCCCTGCGAAAATACAGCGATAGCTGCTAAGCTTGTCTCGGAGTCAGATCGCAACGATATCGCCGCGATCTCGTCCGAGGGTTGTGCAGAGCTTTACGATCTGCAGATACTGCGTGAGAACATAAACAACAATGAAAACAACTACACGAAGTTCATCTGCATATCGCGTAGCCTCGAAATATATCCGGGCGCGCGACGCATCAGCCTCATGATGACTCTGCCGCACAAGCCCGGTTCTCTTTATCGCTTGATGGCACGCTTTGCAGCGCTCGGCATCAATATCACTAAACTTGAGAGCCGCCCGATGCCCGATCGCGATTTTGAGTTCATGTTCTATTTCGATCTGGATATATCGGTGTATGACGAGTCGCTGTTTGACATGTTTACACAGCTTGAGAACTCCGGTGGTAAGTTTGTGTTCCTTGGCTGCTATGCCGAATTGTAATCAAAAGCCCTTGCCATGCTTGTCGCGGATCTCTTCTATCTCGATGAGCTTAGACATCATGTCTATTATGTAACGTTTTTCTTCATTGACCTGTGGGCGCAACAGCGTTAATAGTTCTTTGCGCCATTTTGTAGAGCTTGTGTCTTGAGCATCGGCGTTTCCCATCATCTGCATGATACGCTGTATGCTCTGCACAAGCTTTATTGTTTTCATGAGTTGCTCCGGTTCAAAGTCCCCATCAGTCGGCTTTGGACCCTGTGCGCTCGTATATCCGGTGTCACCATATGCCGCATTTACATATGAGGCCTCGCCGTATGCGTTTATCATCTGGTACAAGGCCTGCGCCTGTTCTGTCGCCTTATGAAAGTTATAGTCGTCCATATATTCCCCACCCATCAAATCATTCCTGTAATCATTGTATGTTGTGACAGGATATTCGATGCATTTGACACTACTTGGAATATTTCCTATAATGCATGTTATATATGTTCAAGGAGACCAAAAGATAAATGAAAAAACAAAAAACGCACTCACGAAACACCAAACCGTTTAATGATATCTTCTGCGGGATCATACTGTTTCTTTTGATCGCTATAACCCCAGCCATCGTTATGTACATCAACGTACCACTTGCACCCGAGCAAAAGGCCGTTGTTTCCACGATCTTAGAAACCGTTGATCTGTTCTCGTTCTTTAAATCCCTATTCTTGATCTTCTGTTCATTACTTATCTCAGGATTCTTTGTATTCACGCTGCTTAGAAACAAGCTCGACGTGAATTTTAAAACCGGGATGAAAAACCCCGCCAATATCGCAATAATCATCTTTGTATTCTTTGTATTGCTCTCTACGATGCTGTCTCCGTATCGAGTGACCTCAATAATCGGCATTCAAGAGCGTTTTGAGGGCGTGTTTGCATTGCTGTCATACATCGTAGTGTTTTATGCAGCATGGTACTACGCCACCCCAAAAAGCAATCCGCGTGATCTTGGCCGCGTCTATTTTCTGATGTACGGCTTAATGATTTCATCAACTATAGTCTCTGTCGTTGGTGTGTTTCAATTCCTCGGCATGGACTATTTTGCGTCACCACTCTCCACCCTAACGGTCTTTTTACAGAAGCCCGATGGAAACGCTTATCTCACCCCACGTTTTATCGATCAGGTCTATTCGACGTTATATAATCCTAACTGCGTAGGCGCATATACGGCATTGTTATTGCCGTTCTGTATAAGCTGTGCAATATACGCAAAGGAAAAACCATTACTGCGCATATGGCTCGTGATCAATAGTGTCACGTTGTTTGTTTGCTTTATCGGCGCGCGTTCGTCTGGCAGTTTGTTAGGTGCTGTATTCGCGGTGATTGTTGTTACTGTTACGCTTTTTACCTGTATCGTCAAGTCAAAGATCGTGATCAAGCCTGCCTATATAATCGCATTTGCGGGCTCGTGTTTAGCTATCGTTCTTGCGATAGCCATAGTCCCGCCGCTGAGGTCTCATTTTGGCACGATGATCGAAAAGCTCGCGAAGCTCGATTCCGCACGCCCGGAATTTCCATATAAGGATCTGTTGTTTAACGACAACTCCGCTACGATCGTCACACAAACTGGTCAGATTACACTGACATATGACAGAGAAGAAAAGAAGTTGAAGGTCTACGATCAAAACGGCGGTCTCGTTCCGGATATCGGCGTAACGGAATCCGACGATGCCGACGCTACCTTTACACATTACGATATCGAAGGTTTTGGTTTCTTTGACATAATGACCAAAGGCAGTGCGTTCGCGTATCAGGCTCCGGGTATGAATCTCCTGTTCGCCGCCGCAAACGATGGCAACGGTAATATCAATCTCTATCCATTGTCCAGCGTATTTAAGGTCATCGACCCGAACGAACCTATTCCCTCGTTTGATTTCAAAGGCAAGGAGCATTGGGGCTCGGGTCGCGGTTATATCTGGCAAAAGACTATCCCCCTGCTTTGGGATTATTTCATTGTCGGCTCAGGACCGGATACGTTCCTGCTTTCGTTCCCTCAATACGATGTTCAGAGTAAGATACGTTACTTTGGTGATCCATACGTTCTGGTTGATAAAGCGCACAACCTATTCTTCATGACAGGCGTGAACACCGGTACGATTTCTATGCTCGCACTGTTGTTTTTGTTCGGGTACTACATCGTAGCGACCTTCCGTAAGCTCATAAAGACCTTTCAGTTAAATAAAACCATCTTTGGATTCAGGCTGGGTGTTATGGCCGGTATTGCCGGTTATGTAGTGTCCTCGATGTTTACGGACAGCACTGTGTCTGTTTCACCAGTCGCATGGTTTTTGCTCGGTCTCGGCTTTGCATTAAACGGTCTGTCCGAGATCATCCCATTAAAGGAAACCGGTAAAGAATCGGGTGAGACTGCGTAATGAGCAGCTTGTTTAATGGCCGCCTCGGCAAGACTTTTTTATATATAGCATGCGATATCGTATTTATGGAGCTTGCGCTCGCTGCGGCTGTGTCGCTCTGGTACTCAGGTAGCATCCCGGGCTCACATACGACCTCAGTCCCCACCGAAGCCTGGCAGTGGTTCATCACGGTGGGTATCGCGGCCGCGGTGACTTGCGTGATCATAAACAGCATATTTGGCATGTACAACAACCTATGGAAATACGCGAGCATCGACGAGGTACTTAAGATATTCCTGTCGACCACACTCGTGTTCATTGTGCTGTATATATTTGACTTCGTGTTCCTTAAAAATGATGCGTTACCGCTCGCGCGACGACTGTTATTCGTAGCCTGGCTGTTCGACACGATATTGTTCTCCTTTTCGCGTTTTGGTTACAGGGCCATCAGGCGTATGGTTTTGTTCTTTGGCCATCTGCTCTCCAGTAAATCCGGTTGCAAACGCGTGATGATCATCGGTGCGGGTTATTCGGGCTACGGTGTGATCCGTGGGTTGCTGCATCAAAAGATTAGGGACAAGCTACCTGTGATCATATTGGATCCGGATCCAACAAAGGACAACACACATATCATGGGTGTGCGAGTTATATCCGATGTCGACAGGATTTCGGAGATTGCCGAAAAGTTTCATATAGACGAGATCATCATTGCTATGCCGTCAGCCTCACCTGACGATCGTAAGCACATTATCGATCAATGTACGCAGACCGAATGCTCGTTGAAGATACTGCCGCCGATGAGCGATGTGACGGACGGCGTGTTTGACACCAAGGTTCGCGATGTGAACATATCGGATCTGCTGTACCGCGAGGAGATAACGCTCGACAATAAGAATATTAGCGATTATTTAAGTAACCGCATCGTGCTCGTGACGGGTGGTGGCGGCTCGATCGGATCCGAGCTCATACGACAGATAGCAAAATTTAACCCGAAACAAATAGTGATCGTAGACATCTACGAAAACGGCGCTTATGCATTGATCAGGGAGCTTGAGGGCGTATATAAAAACAAGCTGAACATCGTGATGCGACTTGGCTCGGTTAGGGACATAGAACGAATGGATACGATATTCGCCGAATACAAGCCGCAGGTGGTTTTCCACGCTGCCGCACACAAGCACGTACATTTCATTGAGGAATGCCCGTCCGAGGCGGTTAAAAACAATATCTTCGGCACCAGAAATGTCGCTGTCTGCGCTGACAGACATGGCGTAGAGCGTTTTATCTTGATCTCCACGGACAAAGCCGTAAAGCCCACGAATGTATACGGGGCGACAAAACGCGTAGCAGAGCTCGTCGTTCAGAGTATGGCTCAGCATAGCAAGACCAAGTTTATGGCTGTGCGCTTCGGTAATGTACTCGGCAGTAACGGCAGCATCGTACCGGTCTGGAGGCAGCAGATAGCCAACGGCGGCCCCCTCACTATCACCCATCCAGATATGGAACGTTATCTAATGACAATTCCTGAGGCGTGCCAGCTCGTTTTACAGGCCTCGGGCCTCGGTAAAACCGGGCGTATCTTTGTATTGGATATGGGCGAGCGCGTAAAGATCCTCGACCTCGCAAACAATTTCATCAGGCTGTCCGGCTTAAGACCCGGCAAGGACATCCAGATTACCTATATCGGTCCGCGTCCCGGCGAAAAGATATATGAAGAGCTCATACTCGACGAGGAGCAGGACGACAAGCTGGTGACCTGCCATATGAAGATCATCATGCTAAAGCCTGTCGAAACAGACTTTGCACATTTTGAGAGCCAGCTGAAGGCATTGTATGAGCTATCTAACGAGCAAATACCAAAGAAGCTCTCGGAGATCGTACCGCAGTATATACCGGAGTAAGTGTCACGGAGGTAATGCCATGTATCCTGCCGTAAAGCGGATAGTTGATTTTTTTATTAGTCTGTTTTGTATTGTGCTGATGTCTCCTGTATTTATAGCGTTGATTATATTGGTCAAGCTCGATTCACGCGGTCCAGTATTCTTTTCGCAGAAACGCATCGGTAAAGACA
>CAZUNC010000123.1:0-6960 GCA_964621475.1 uncultured Defluviitaleaceae bacterium
CCTGAACGCCGTTGTCGGTCTTTGTGACCTTTGCGACGGTCAAAAACGTTGCGGGGGCCTTATCCTTCTCTATATTTACAATGATTGCCTTTGCGCTGGCCTGTGGCGGTATGCTTCGGGTCATTGCGGGGCCGAAATATGCTTGTATCGTGTCGCCCTTATTGATTTCCTTTATCGATGAGGGCACGCGCTTTGTATTATCGATAAAATAGGTCTCGTCCGAGATATTCAGCGTGACCTCCGGATATTCACCTGTCGTTGTCTTGATTGTGAGCTGATTGTCACCTATCTCCATCACGGTACCGCTGACCGATATCAATGACGGTGTTTCCTCACCTACAGTCACGGGCTTATTCAAATCCTCTGCCGATGCCTGAGGCAGCTCCACAGCCACGCTGTTGTTGTTTGTGCTCGATGCGTATACGGCTGTAGCACCGACGCTTAAGCCCATCATCATCGCACACAGTGCAGCTGTTGTTAATAAAATTACCTTCTTCTTCACATTCATCCTCCGTTCTTTTACTTGGTATCTCGTTCATAAGACGCATATACTTCATGAAAGGTTCCAAGAATATCATCCGCAAATACGCGCAAATTATCCGCGGCTTGTTATGCACTCGGCCTTGATCTGAGCCTCGACACATAGCTGCGCGGCCAAAAACGCATGTTCCTGTGTCATCGCGTTCTCCGTGCGGTTTAAGCAGTCCAATATCAATTCTCCAAAAAACGGATAACCAACCTTGCCGTTTACGTTTATGTAACCCTCCGAGTCGTGGGTCACGAGATAGACATTGTCCGGGGTTTTATCACGTGCGACATCGATATATTTGCGTAGCTCGATATATCCCTTTGTGCCTAATATAAACAACCTGCCGTCACCCCATGTACCCAAGCCATCCGGTGTAAACCAATCCACTCTAAAGTAATTCGTCGCGTTATTGTCCGCCACGAGCATCGCGTCTCCAAAATCCTCAAGCTCCGGATACTCGGGGTGGTTATAGTTTCCTATCTGCGAACGCACGACCCTCGCGTTTTTCGCTCCTGAGAAAAACAGAAACTGCTCGACCTGATGACTGCCGATGTCGCAGAGTATACCGCCATATTGCTCCTTTTTGAAAAACCAGTCCGGACGCGTATGCGCGGACAGCCGATGCGGCCCCGTTCCGAGCACCTGAATGATATCACCGATCGCACCGTCCTTTACAAGCTGGCCTGCGTATACGGAGCTCTCGTTATGCAGACGCTCACTGTAATAGACCATGTAACGCCGTCCGGTCCTTTTGGCGGTTTCCCTCGCGGCCTGCAGCTGCTCAAGCGATACGAGCGGGGTCTTGTCTGTGAAATAATCCTTACCCGCGTCCATCACACGCAATCCTATCGGACAGCGCTCGTTCGGGATCGCGGCAGCCGCAACCATCTTTACTTCCCCATCCGACAATATCTCATCGAGCGATCGCGCGGGCTTTGCCTCCGGATATCTTTTCAAGAAATCACTGACCTTATTCGCATCCGGATCATATACCCATTTGCATACACCACCGGCTTCAGTCAAGCCATTTACCATGCCGTTGATGTGTCCGTGATCCAATGCACATGCCGCGAACACAAACTCACCCTTTTCGACGACAGGCTTGAAACTGCCCTCCGGCGCGTAGTTCATACCGTCCTTTGCCATATATTTCCTCCGTTCATTTACACTGCGAGCATTATATTGCATATGACATTTAAATGAAACTTTATTTTGAATCGTTGACCTGAGCTTTCAATGGAATTATAATGCCATATGTGTAAAGAAAGGGGATAGCATGGTTTATCATAAGGATCTACTAGAAGAAATACGCGCTTTACCCGTCATAGACACATGCGTTCGTCTGGACGCCGAGCAGGCCCGTATCTCTAAGGAAGCGGACTTTTTTGGTGTGTTTATGAGCGCACACACATGCAACGAATTATCCGCCGCGGGAATGCCGCGAACGGATATGGCCGAGCTATTAAATGCGAACACATCGCATGAAACCAAGGTGCGGTTGTTTATGCCGTATTGGCAAAAATGCAGCAACACGGCATATTTCCGTGCGCAAACCCAAGCGGTTAACGATATCTATAACATACCTGAGATCACTGCTGAGACCCTACCGGAGCTATCCGCGCGTATATCACAACGCAATAAGCCAGGGGTTTACGCGGCTATATTGCAGGATGTCGCGCATATCTCACAATGTGTAACAGCATGGCGCGGTGAACCGCTCAAGCCGTTCAACAAGAGCTTTTATAAAGTATCGCTCTGTGTAGACGATATTCTGAGCATTTCGGATGCATCGGACATAAACAGGCTCGAGCAACAGCACGGCATTTTTATACGTTCGCTGTATGACTTTAGCGAACTCATCGAGCGAATGATCTCGTCCATCAAGGACGTGGGTTTATGTGCGATATTTTCAACACCCGGTGCGTTTAGAACGCTCGAGTTTGAGTATGTGACCGATAACGAGGCCGCATTATCGCTGGAGCGCATATTGACCGACAAGACCACGGATTCGGACGTCAAAAACCTACAGGATTTTCTGATGTACAGTCTCGCGCAAACGGCTTACTGGCACAACCTTGTGTTTCAGATACATACAGGTATTTCATCGGGCGGTATAATCACGCCGGATCGCACAAACCCGTTGCTGCTGTCGAGGCTTTTAAATGACAGGCCGGACACAGTGTTTGACATCTTGATCGGCGGCATTCCATTCGGGGATCATGCACTAGCGCTCGCGAAGACCTTTCCGAATGTTTATATCAACCTCACGCTCGCGCACACTATCGCGAGCCGAACCGCCGTGCGTTTCCTGACCGAATGGCTGCACGCAATACCGGCAGGACGGATCATCGGCTTTGGCAGCGACGCAACAGTGCCAGAGGATGTTTACGCCAGCCTCTGTATGGCCAGGGATAACATAACGCGTGCGCTCTGCGAATGGGTAGCGGACGATGAGATCAGCAGATCAACGGCTATAAGTTATGCGCGCATGCTGTTGTATGACAATCCCGCAGAACTCTTTCCTAAATAATCGCATACAATACACAAATCCCATCGAAACTTAGGAGTGTGTGTATGTACAAGTATGCATTGAGTTTTGACGAACAGGGCGACTCCATGGAAATGGCAAGGGCAGAAACGGCTCAGATCGGTATGCCCAATCCGTTTTCACCGCCTTACGATTACGATCGCGGACACGGGCATAGACCCGGCCCAAGACCCGAAC
Organism: uncultured Defluviitaleaceae bacterium; assembly: GCA_964621475.1. Lineage (GTDB taxonomy): Bacteria > Bacillota > Clostridia > Lachnospirales > WQUN01 > CAYURR01. Next base: position 3,255 of record CAZUNC010000123.1, read on the forward strand.
CGTTCCCGCCACCGGGCCCCGGACCGGGTCCTTACCCGCAGCCAGGCCCGTACCCGCAACCAGGTCCGGGACCGTATCCGGGACCATACCCACCGCCACCACCCGGCCCGGGACCAAGCCCCGGCCCATATCCGCCGTCACCCGGACCCGAACCGTTCCCGGGTGCTGACATGAAACCCACAGCACCACCGCCGCAAAAGGTACCCGAGCGCGGCAACACGTTACTCCGCGTTGATCCGGGTTCAATTCAAGGCTGTTTGTACAGAAACACCTACGTCTGGCTAACGAGCGGACGCAGCTTCTGGTTCTATCCTGTTTACGTTGGCCGTACCTCTGTATCCGGATATAGATGGACGCGCTTCGGCTGGGCGTTTATGGGGCTCGATACGAACCTGATAGAGTATTTTACATGTAGGGTATAACGTCTGAGACGTTTCATTAATACACCAAGGAGGCATTTATTTTATGGAAAAACTCTCTTTTCACCACATCGCGTTAAACGCGGATCATTTTGACGCATCCGTAAAGTTTTTTAAGGGCATAGGTCTGACCGAGAAATGCAAGTGGGGCGACTGGGACAACAACAAGGACCGTGCGATCATGCTCTCGATGGGCGATGGCGGCATCGTAGAGCTGTTCCAAAAGGACGGTCAGCCCGAGGAGCAAAACCCGAAATGGGCACATCTTGCGTTCGCATGCAACGATGTCGACGCGATGTACAACGCCGCGCTCGAAGCCGGAGCCGAGCCCAAGACACCACCTGCTGACGTAGATATCCCATCTTCGCCTGTGCTTGCCGTACGCATCGCATTCGTAACGGGCCCGTCGGGCGAGGTCGTAGAGTTCTTCCATGAAAAGGCTTGATCGGCAGGACCTTATTAATATAGGTATCCTCTGCGCAAGCCTGCTGCTTGTGCTTGTTTTGGTGTGGAGTTATACGGGGTTATGGCCAGCTGTGCCTACCCCGTATAACTCCCATTTTTTACAGGCGAAAGCCTGGCTCTCCGGGCGCTTTAGCCTGCCCGACAATCCATCCCATCTTGAGATCGCCATCCACAACGGCAAATACTTCGTAAGCTTCCCACCGCTGCCGTCGGTGTTTATGCTACCCTTCGCGCTGCTCGCTCCGGGCTTTGCGCCCGAGCATTATCTAAATCTTGCGTTCGCATTACTCGGCGCTGTCTATGCCTACCTGCTCGCACGCAATTTCAATAAGGACGCATCCTCGTCGCTGTTCTACGCATCACTTTTGACCATCGGCTCGAATCTGTTGTTTTTATTTACTACAGGCATGGTCTGGTTTTTACTGCAGACGATGTCGTTCACTTTTACGATGATGTCACTGTATTTCGCGACCTCCGAAAACCCTAAGCCCAAAGCCGCGTTTCTCTGTATCGCGCTCGCTGTGGGCTGTCGTCCGTTTCAGCTGGTCTACGGTATACCGGTCACACTTGTGTTATTTTTAACATACAGACAAGCCTCTATGCCGTTAAGGGATATCGTCAAAAAGCTGTTCGAAGCAGCTATACCCGCGTTGGTTCTGGGTTTTTTATATGCGTGGTATAACCTCGCGCGCTTTGGTAATCTGTTCGAGTTCGGGCACAACTATCTGCCCGAGTTTCTGGAAAGTCCAGACGGGCAATTCTCTATAAAATACCTCGCCGTAAACATGCGCTCTTATATACTGATGCCCACATTGGGCGCGGACATGAGGATCAACTACCCGATCTTTAACGGTTTCTCGATCTTCTTGATAAACCCGATGTACGCCATTACAGCCGTGTTAGCAGGCCTATATCTATTAAAACCCCTGCGCAAGGACATCCCCACCCCACCCGCACAGCGTATATGGGTCTTTGCGGTGTTTGCGCTCACAATAATCGCACACCTGATATTAATAGCTATGCATAAGACCATGGGAGGCTGGCACTTCGGTAACCGCTACGCTGCCGATACCTTTCCGGCTGTGTATTTCGTGCTACTTTTAATCACAAAAAAAGACAACTTAATATGTAGGCTGTCCGTACCGTTGTTGCTGTTTGGGGTTGTGTTTAATGCGGTCGGGGCGATAATGGTGCTGGGAAATAGATAAATATACTCACACCGCATTTATCAAATTAAACGTCGGTAGCATCACACTGAGCATTAAAAATCCCATCACGAGCCCGAGCACGACCGTCAATACGGGTTCTATGAGCTTACCAAACACTGTTACGGCACTTTTTATCTCGGCCTCGAGGTAATCGGCGCCGTTTTTAAATGCCTGGCTGACCATGCCCGTCTCCTCGCCCACACGTATCATCTGGAGCAATATCTCATCAAACAAGCCCGACACAAGCATGACCTCGGACAAGGACTCACCCTTCGCAAGACCCGTCGTCAACAGCTCGACATGCTGTTTCATATAAAAGTTTCCGAGTACATCACGCGTCACTATCGCCGCCTCGCTGATCTGCATGCCAGCGGCTGTCATCACGGCCATCGCGCGAGCGAATTCGAGGCTGGCGTTGATCCGCCCGAGCTTTCCTATAGCGGGCATATTCAGCATCGCATATCCCAAAAGATAGCGACCCCTTTTAGAGCGCAAGAAGATCGCGATCCCAACCGCAGCCAAAATCGAAAGCAACGACAGAAGTATACCGTTATCAGACATAAAACCCGCGAAATCCAGTAGCGCCTGTGTGACCGGCGGGAGCTCCACCGAGATATCTGTAAACACCGATGCATACACGGGTAAAACATATACAACCGTCATGATGATCACTGCTACCATCGCGACAAATACAGCCGCCGGATATATCAGCGCGTTCGCGATATCCGAGCGCGTCTTCTGCGCGTTGTCGAAATAGTCTGCGGCCATTTTCATCGCCTCATCCATCTTTCCTGTCTGCTCACCTATGCGGCACATCCCCGTAAAGAATGCCGGGAAACCTACATCCCTGACAGCTTTGTACAGGCTCTCGCCTTGCAGGAGCTTTGATTGTACCTTGGTCGTCATGTCTGCGAGGTAGCGATCCTTATTTTGCCGTGAGAGTATCAGAAACGCCCTCGGCAGCTCTATCCCGGAGCCGCACAGAAACGACAACCTGCGGCAAAACATCCCATAAGACTTTGCCCCGACTGAGGGCTTTATGATGTATATATTATTCAACCGCTTTATACTATTCGATATCACCTGTTGCCTCCGTAATATCTATGAGCCTCATGATTTCATCGAGGCTTGTCTCACCCATCAGCACACGTTTACGTGCGTTGTCCCACATCCCCTTAAAGCCCTTCGCCTTCAGATGTATTTTCATCTCACTAATCGTTCCGCGCCTGTCGATGATCTCCTTTAACCCATCGTCCATCACGACATATTCATATATCGCAAACCGCCCCATGTATCCCGTATACGCACAGCTCGAGCAGCCCGTCGGTATATATATCCGCTCCCCGGATTTTATTCCCAGTACCCGCGCCGCATAGCTTTCCTCGCCGGTATATTCCGCGAGGCACTTACATTTACATAGTCTGCGGACGAGCCGCTGCGAGATCACGGCCTTTAGCGCCGAGGATACGAGGTAATGCTCCACGCCCATGTTGATAAGACGTATGATCGCGGACACCGCATCGTTTGTATGCAACGTCCCGAGCATCAAATGCCCCGTTATCGCCGCGCGTATCGCGAGGTGAGCGGTTTCCTCGTCGCGAATCTCGCCGACCA
>CAZUNC010000124.1:0-6952 GCA_964621475.1 uncultured Defluviitaleaceae bacterium
CGGTAACTATACCTTAAAGATCGATCAGCTTGCTCAGCAGGAGACGTACTTCAGCCAGGTACAGTTCAAGGACACAATAAATAACACACAATATAGCGGCACTACCACTTTAGATAAGCTTTTTACCAATCCGGCTGATGCTCAGGCAATAAACAGTTTCATGGACAGTTTTACAGGTTCACCTAATAGTCTCGCAAATCTCACGGTAAACGAGCTCAACGCAGCCATACGTACTACGGTAGGCGATGCCACAATGACATTTGACGGCTTCAGCGGTCGTTTCCGTCTGCAGGCAAATAGTTCCGGTGGTACTCCCGTTGCAATAAATAATCTCAGTGCCGGTGTGCAATCGGCCTTGGGCTTTGGCGGCCTGCCCCCTGCTCCAAATACTACAAGCGAATTTTATGTTGCAGGACAAAAGTCTGTATACTGGTTAAACGGTTTCAAAAACGAATCTGATTCGAACACATTTACCTATAATGGCGTAGATATAAAACTCAACCAGGTCACAAACGGCCAGACCGTCAGCATCGGCGTACAACGTGATACTACAAAACAGGTTGATAACATCAAGAAATTTGTGGAAGCCTATAACGGCATAGTCGATGCATTGGCTGCTCAGGTCAAGACCGCACGTCCCAAGTCCGGAAACTACTCCTATTATGAACCTCTTACCGAAGAAGAAAAGAAGGGCATGAAGGAGAATGAGATCAAACTCTGGGAGGACAAGGCTAAAGCCGGTCTTTTATATAACGATGATATCCTAAGTGGTATCATGGGTCAGTTCCGTGAATGGCTCTATCAGCCGATACAGGTCAACGGCTCTAACATGAACATCACCCAGCTCGGTATCACCACGTCGGATAAGATGTCCGATAACGGCAAGCTTGTAATCGATGAAGAAAAGCTTGCGAAGGCTTTGAGAGATGATCCAGACGCTGTCGCCGAATTCTTCACCCAAAGCTCCACTGTACCGGGCAGGTCCGGCCAGTTAGTTCCTGCCAGAATGAGAACCCAAGGTATGGCCGAGCGTTTTAATGACATAATAAATGCAGCGGTAGGTACAAGCGGTTCCATCGTCCAAAAGGCCGGTATGAAAGATATGCTGGAAAAGGACAATGATCTTTACAAGAAGATCAAGGAGCAAAACGACCGCATTTACGACATGATGAGGGCCTTAACCGAAAAGGAAAACTACTACTACTCCATGTTTGCAAAGATGGAACAGGCAATAACAGCGTCTAATAGCCAGATGAGTTATATCTCCAGTGCATTAGGCGGAGGTTGAGAAAGTGAGGTCGTAACCGTTGCCAGCTGATACGGATATGTTGAAACAGAAGCATTTGTTGCTGACGCGTGTTTATGAATTGACACGTAACGCCAAGATTGGCAACTCTGCAGACGATGCCGAGAAATATATTGAGCTGATAGACAAAAGGGAGAACATATTTAACCAAATACGTAGTATCGATGACAAGATGGGCAACGATACAAACGGCAAGCCCTTTATCTTGGATGAAAGCCTTAAGCTTTTAAAAGACATCTTTGATTTGAGCAAAAAAATGGAATCCTCCGTCGGCTCAATCGTTTCCGATCTCAAGCAACGGATGCAGGGCATCGGCAACGGTCGCATCATAAATAACGCCTATCAGCAGGAATACGTAAATTCCTATGACCAAGGTTTTATGTTTGACACCAAGCAATAAAATACCGCAACAGAAAAACTGAATATACGCGTAGGAGGTATTAAAATGGATTTTAGTATTGTAAACGGATTTACAAACACTACGCCTAATGTTGAACCAGTATCAAGGCAACCGGAGCGCGTTTCAGATTTTTCGGTTACACGTTCATCCGTAACAGAAAAGTCCGATACAGAAGCTGTAGACACCGACACATGGTTTCAAAGCAAAATAAATGACAGAGCTATAGGCGGTATGCATGCTGCCTCGCCTGATAAAGCGTTTATTGACAAGGCGATTGAGGAAGCAAATAAGAGGCTCACAGGCTTTAACAAGGAGCTTCATTACAGCGTACACAAGAAGACAAAGGAAATAATGATAAAGATTTACAATAAAGATACAAAAAAAGTAGAACGCGAAATCCCGCCCGAAAAGCGTTTGGATGCCATCGCAAAGGTATGGGAGATGATGGGCATCTTAGTGGATGACAAGGGCTAATCTTTCCGGAACAGGGGTAATAAAATGGCTGTGCAGAATCCATATGCGAAATTTACTAATAATGCCGTATTTACCGCATCAAAAGAAGAGCTGACGTTGATGCTCTATGAGGGTGCGCTGAAATTTACCAACCAGGCTATAGCAGCTATCGAAGCCAAGGATCTAACGAAAGCTAATGAGCTAATAATCCGTGTAGAGGATATCATCAGGGAGTTCCAGATCACCTTGAACCCCAAATATGAGGTATCTAAGAATTTTGCTGCATTATACGAATATATCTACAGGCGCTTAATAGATGCTAATATATCAAAGGATATTGCCATACTCGAGGAAGTAAGGGGTCTTTTAAGGGATTTTCGAGATATGTGGAAGGAAGCCATGCGGTTGGCTAAAGCCCAAAAATAATAGGTCATTGTTGGGGGTATATGGTGAAGAGAGCCTTTATCTTTGATATGGACGGTGTGCTTATAGACAGCCAGCCATATCATTATGAAGTGGATTTATATGTGTTGCGTTATTGCGGCGCAAAATGTGAATTAAGCGATTTAGAAAAATATGCCGGCACGGCGAACAAGGATCGCTGGCCGGCATTTCAACGGGAATTCGGCATAACGGGTTATACGGTGCCTGAGATGATCGATCTCCATGCCAAGCGATTGTTAACGATGTTTGACGAGGATTGCCCACCCGCGGTAAAGGGTATCCCGGAGCTATTGGTTATGCTAAAGGATCACAATATAAAAACAGCGATAGCGTCCTCATCATCACGTGCATTGATCAACCTTGTAGTAAATAAACTCGGCTTTTCACCATATTTTGACAAATATGTTACCGGCGAAGAGGTCGAAAACGGTAAGCCCGCACCCGATGTGTTTTTATACGCGGCGGCACAGTTAGGTGTAACACCCGCAGAAAGTGTTGTGGTAGAGGATTCGACCAACGGCGTAAAGGCCGCATACAATGCGGGCATCCATTGTGTCGGATACATAAACCCCACCTCCGGCAAGCAGGATCTGTCGCTTGCGTCGTTGATTATCGATGACTTTTCTATTATAAATAAGGATTTGAAATGGCTTGATGCAATGACTTGACAGCATGGGCTGGAATCATTTATAATAAATGTGTTTGGAGAAGTACTCAAGTGGCCGAAGAGGTGCCCCTGCTAAGGGCATAGGTCGGGAAACCGGTGCGAGGGTTCAAATCCCTCCTTCTCCGTATCGATTTAAAGCTGTCGACCTTTTTGGTTTGACGGCTTTATTTTTTGAAAACCACCATTGCAATAATTCCAAGAAACTGTTATAACATTAAATGTTTTGCAAATCTATATTTATCAACAGGAGGCAATGTAAATGAGAAACAAGCTCGCATTAATCATGTCGGCTCTGCTTATGTCAGTCGTGTTCTTTGGCGGTTGCAGTTCCGCTACCACAACTCAACCGGCTGCAACTGAAAAGCCCGCAGAGACAGCACAGGCTACGGAAACAGAAAATCCGGCCGAACCGACAGAAACCGTCGAAACCACTGAAACCACCGAATCCACAGCACAGTCCGGCCCATACAAAGTCGGTATTTTGGCTCCGGCTGTAACACATGGTTGGGTAGCGGCGGTTGCGTACAACGCAGAGGCACGTTGTAAGGAATTGGGTTCTGAGGTTGAGTACAAGCTCTACACCAGTAACGACGCTGCTGAGATGACCTCTCAGCTTGATGATCTGAAGACTTGGGGCGCACAGGCTATCGTAGCGTTCCCACAGTGGACCGGTATGGAAACCCCTATCCAGAACGCTATCGATGCCGGTATCACGGTTGTAAACTTCGATATCGCAATCAATGCTAACGGCGTATATCGCGTATCGGGTGACAATGAGGACATGGGTATACAGGGTGCGAAGTATATCGTAGATAAGATCGGTAACACGGGTAAGGTTGTTATGCTCAACGTACCTACAGCCGGTTCTGTATCGGAGCTGCGCGAAAAGGGTTTTGTTGATACGATCAAACAGATCGCACCTGAGATGGAGATCGTAACCTACGCAACGAAGTTTACACGCGAGGACGGGCTTAAGGATTTCGCTGATATCCTCACAGCCAACAAGCAGATCGACGCGGTCTATTCGATGGACGACGAGACCTCGATCGGCGTACTGCAGGCGATAAAGGAAGCCGGACGCACAGACATCAAGGTCGTAACAGGCGGCGGCGGTTGCCAGGAATACTTCAAGATGATGCCGGAGTATTCGGATATATGGGTTCAGTCCGCACTCTACAGTCCCGCAATGGTTAAGGATGCCGTTGATATGGCTCTGACTATCCTCAAGGGTGAAACCCCGGATCCGGTCAAGATCATCCCGACCAAGCTTGTTGACAGGGACAATTACACGGAATATTTAGACGAGAACTCACCTTACTAATATCAAATAACATTCCATTCGGATAAGGCGGTTTGATGTATGCTTCATATGCGCAATATCCATAAATCCTTCGGCTCAAACTCGGTGCTGCGGTCCGTAGATTTCATGCTTAAAGGCGGTGAGATCTGCGCGCTGCTCGGTGAAAACGGAGCCGGTAAATCCACACTCATGAATATACTCGGCGGTGTCTATACCTTCGATCAGGGCGAGATCCTGATTAACGGCAGGGCTGTGTCCTTTCATAGCCCTGCAGATGCCCAAAAGGCCGGTATAGCGTTCATTCACCAGGAGCTCAATCTCGTGAACGATCTCGCCATATATGAGAACCTATTCTTGGGCAGGGAATTATCGAGGAACGGATTTTTGGATATTGTGCGCATGTGCAAAGAGACATCAGCCGCCTTTGATCGTATCGGGATAAAAATCGACCCGAAAACGATTGTAGGACGGCTCGATGCGTCATATAAGCAGATTGTAGAGATCGTGCGTGCGCTGATGATGAACGCGTCGATTATAATCATGGACGAACCCACGACCTCATTAACAGACACCGAGATCAACAGGGTGTTCGAGATGATGGACACATTACGTAAGCAAGGGGTCGGGATAATATTCATTTCGCATAAGCTACGTGAGGTTTTACTGATATGCGATAGATACACGGTACTACGCGACGGCTCATTGGTAGCTCAGGGAAACGTAAAAGAAGTTACAACGGACATACTCGCGGCACATATGGTAGGCCACGAGCTCATAACAGGGCAGAAACAGAACGCAAACAGCAAAACAGATACCGGTAATGTAGTATTACGCTGTGACAAGCTCACAAAACCCGGTATGTTTAGAGATATTACATTTGAGTTATATAAAAGCGAGGTATTGGGCTTTACGGGCTTGCTCGGTGACGGGCGCAGCGAATTATTTCAAACGATATTTGGCAGTAACGGGGCTTATTCAGGTACGATAACAATTTCGGGAAAACCGATTCATATAACAAGTACGCAAACAGCTGTAGACGCGGGCATCGGATATGTGCCCGGCAATCGCAAGGAAAACGGGATCATTCGCGACATGAGCATATTAGAGAACGGTTCTATTGTGACCCTCGATCGGGTTTCACGATGGGGATTTATAAATAGGCATAAACAGAAAGAGATATTTAACACGCATGTTAAATCATTAAATATCAAGCTTACTAAGGTAGAGGATTTGATCGGGAGCCTCTCGGGCGGGAATCAGCAGAAGGTCGTGATTTCTAAATGGCTTTCCGCTCATCCCCATGTGTTGATTTTAGATAATCCGACGCAGGGTGTGGATGTCGGCGCAAAGGAAGAGATTTACAGGTCTATCACAGAGTTGTCTGAAGCTGGGGTTTCGATCATCATACTATCAAACGAGGCGCAGGAGATCATGCGTTTATGTAACAGGGCGATAGTGATGTATCATGGTACGATACAGGCAGAGCTTAAAGATGATGATATAACGGAGCAGAATATCATGAGGCTTGCGACAGGGGGCGAAGGGGTTTGCGGGATAATAAATATTTGACCGGTGCCCGCCGGATATGGGTAGAGAACCCGTTATACAGTACGTTGTTTGCGCTTGTTATATTAGTCATTCTGCAAACCGCGGCGCTCGGCTTTGATTACCCGACACTCGGTGCGTGGTTTATGGCCTGGACCGGGAACTGGTTAAACATCCTACGTAACAACGCGAGTGTGGGCATCATTGCGATAGGTATGACCTTCGTAATCATATCCGGAGGTATAGACCTCGCGGTGGGCTCGACACTTGTTGCGGTAGGTGCTGTGCTTATGGTGCTTATTGATACGGGTAACAAGGGTATATTACAGGGTATCGGCATCACGGGTGTGCCTGCGTATATAATCGCTGTGGTTATAAGTATTACGATCGGTACACTATTGGGCCAGGTAACCGGATTATTTATCACGAAGGGGCGCATACCGCCGTTCATCGTCACCTTGGGTACGATGAAGATACTACGTAGTGTGACGCAGCATTTCATGCAAGGTTATACGCCCGTAGTACCCAAGGCTTTTGTAAATATCGCAAATGTCTCGATCGGCGGACTGATGTTTATGCCGATCCTGTATTGGCTGATTATCGCGGCGGGATTATATATTGTTTCCAAGCGCACGGTTTTCGGACGTCATGTCTTTGCAATCGGTTCCAATGAACGCACAACACGACTGTCCGGTATCAATGTGGATAAGGTAAAGCATCGCGTATATGCGCTGATGGGAGCATTGGCAGCGGTATCCGCTATCGTCCAGGTATCGCGTATAGGTTCGATGGACTACGCAAACGCGGGCTCCGGTTACGAGCTCGATGCGATAGCGG
>CAZUNC010000125.1:0-6905 GCA_964621475.1 uncultured Defluviitaleaceae bacterium
CTTCGGTTATTGCCTTTTCATTTTCCAGATAAGCCTTGTAATTGTCGCTGTTGAGGAAATCTTCGTAGCTTTTGGAAGCTTCTTCCTTAGCAGCATCGTAGTTCTGCTCGTGCAGATAGGCCTTCTCTTCTTCGGTCAGCGCTGTGCCGTCGTCTTTTGTGACTGCTTCAATGCCGTTAGTTATCGCTTCGTTAACGGTGTTTTCGATCAGGCTGCCCGCGTCTTCGGCATAAACACTTACGGCTGATGTGTTGATAGTAACCGCAGCTGCAACAATCAATGCAAAGACCTTTTTCCTTTTCATAGAAATACCTCCTTTATAAAAAATGATCTATGTGTAGCAAGGACCTTGTCTAAACGGACAACATCCCCACGTGCACATCTTTCGGTAGCATTATAGTCAGTGACATGACTAATGTAAACATTTTCCAAAAAGATTCTGCACAAATAGTTATCCACGTCATAACTTGAATACCGCACGTTGGATATAATGCACAACGGTACGGTTGTCATCTACCGAACCGGACTTGCAGGTTGAGAGCGTGAGTATCCTGTTTCTGCGGGATGGGGTTATGCTTGAGCGTGTTCCGTTGTCTATATGCTCCAAAAATTTATCGAGGGTTTCATAACTTGCGAACTTGGTTTTGTATGTGTCGCTGCTGTTCTTTGTGTAGTAGCTGGATGTCGCCTGATATACATAGATATTCGTTGGGGTCAGGATATAGACATATGGATGCGCATCCATATAACTTTGGTTCTGGTAGTTCTTTAGCGTCGCGAACATATCGCCGTTTTTGAGATTGTGTCCGTATATGATGGTGTTTCTGCTTGTAAAGTCTGTTTTATTGCGCATATCCATAAAGATGCTGCCGTATTTACTCTTTTTGAGGTTGTAGGTCAGCTTGACGTAGTCATCATTATCCTTGCTTTTGAGCAGGGGATAATCGATCTTTGTGCCGGGAACATATATCCATCCGATGATATCTGGGTTTATCGCGAGCAGCTTGTCGAAGTCTATTACGGGCAATCTGTCGGGGATCTTGAAGCTCGGCAGTCGATATGTATCCTCCGAAACTCTATCCGTATCCGCAGTTGGCTCATCCTCTGCGTTCGGCGGTGCCTCGGTGTCGGGTTCGATCTCGTCCTGTGCCTCTGTCGGCTGCGGTGGCAGCTCTATCTCGTCATATGCTCCTGCGAAAGACTCTCGGCCTTCGCTATATATCTCCTCTCCCTTTTTGTCCTCAAATACGGTTATGGCGAACATCACGGAGGATGAAATAAAGCCGCATATACACACGGCTAATAGTATGACGGTAAAGAGTTTCTTTTTATTTGCAAGCAGGTTTTTTATAGGCGTCGTTTTGCACCCTCCATATCTATCTTCTTAGAGATCATATCAAAGGATAATGCCGAATACTTTGCGGTATCTTCAGATATCAAGCCCTGTTTGTACAGGTCTAAAAGGCTGTTGTCCATGCTGATCATACCCTCTGCGGAGGAGGTTGCGATCAAGCTGTCTATCTGATGAGCTTTGGCTTCGCGTATTAGGTTTCTGATTGCGTTATTTACCTTCATAACCTCAAAGACGGGCATGATATCCCCATTCACCGTCTGTACGAGTTGCTGGGATACAACCGTCCGTAGTAGCGCCGCAAGCTGGATACGAATCTGGCCTTGCTGCTCGGACGGAAAGATGTCGATGATACGGTCTATCGTATTGACTGCGCCTAGTGTATGTAATGTGGATAAAACCAAGTGCCCAGTCTCTGCCGCCGTCAATGCGATCTTTATCGTTTCGTAGTCACGCATTTCGCCCAAGAGCACTACATCGGGTGACTGCCTCAGGCAAGCCCTCAGTGCGGTGAGATAGCTCTCCGTATCGAGCGAAACCTCACGCTGGCTTACTACGCATTTGTCGTTCTTGTATAGGTATTCGATAGGGTCCTCAAGTGTGATGATGTGTCCGCTGCGGGTCTTGTTTATGCGGTCGATGATGCAGGCCAAAGTCGTTGATTTGCCGCTGCCGGCTGTTCCGGTGACAAGGATAAGCCCCTTTTTTGTATCCGATAGGGACATGATGCTGTCGGGTATCCTCATCTTTTTATAGTCCGGGATGCCGAAAGAAATGACCCTGATGACCGCCGCGTACGAGTTGCGTTGCTTATATGTACTCACACGCAGCCTCGCAAGCCCGCTGACCGATATCGACAGGTCGTCGTCGCCGGTCTCCTCCAGGCGCTTTATCGAACGCTTTGCCATGTTGTATAACTCCATAACGAGCTGCTCGGAAACCGGAGGTAATATCATATCCTCTCCCAGCGGGACGAGGTTACCCTCTATCTTTGCACAGAAGCGTTGGCCGGATACTATAAATATGTCAGAGGCGTTGGCCTTTACCGCCTTATCAAGCATTTCAGCTAAGTTCATTTATTCTCCACCCCAAATTTCAATACTCTCGTCAGGCTCCCAGTCGGTCGTTGAAACCACCATCCACCGATCCACCTTAAATTCATCAGCGACACTCAACTCGACATTCAGCGCGCGGGTTTGATCGATAGGCATAGACATCGACAGCCTTACGGTGTCGTCATATACAAATGCGGTGAAGCCCATTTCACTTGCTTTTATGCTTATCGTCTCTTTGTCCATGCCATCCCGAAACATCTGCTTCAGCTCGCGGGCCTTTGTAGTAACCGACAAATCAGCTGCATAATAGCTTGAAAATGCGTTCAACGATTTATCTGCAAAGCGCTTTTCTGACAGCGCGAGCGAATATGACAGCACCGAGAAAATGGACAGGCACAATGTCGAGAATATGACGATGATCGAAACGCTACCGAAGCTGATGCTTGAGGACTGTTCTTTTTTTACGCTTGTCTTAATATCCTGCATGTTACACCCCCAAAGTCGTTACAGAGACGGCATATATCTCCGTGCTGTCCGAGCCGTCCTTGGCCGTGCGATCCATGGATATCCGTGCGACGCCATCTTCGGATGCCGTGAGCTTGAGTATGTAAACGGCCTTATCCTTTGAGGATACCTGCCACTCACTGTCATAAAACACCGAGAAGCCGTTGTTGCCGCGCTCTGCTGCGTTGCCCGCGAAGTATTCCGCGGTCTTAGCGATATCGCCGTCTGTGTATTTGTAGGCGGATATAACGGACTCGATCGTCGTGATCATGCTGCTTGATTCGCGGCTCTGGACGGACAAGTTATGCGAATGTGCAAAGATGCGGATACATACCGCCGATGCCGCTGCGAATATAAACATCATGAACATCAATTCAAATAAGAAGATCAATGTCTTGGAGGAGTTTTTCATATAACATTCCTTTTCATTGTGACATTCTCAGGGGTCTTAACGCAGGTTTAAAAGCAGGTCTTCGGTGCGATCGTTTACCTCACAGGCAACCTTCACGAGCTTTTCTTCTATAGGGGTAAAGACCAGGTTGTCGACCGGTAGGATTTCGTCACCGCTCTCGGGGCTCAGCTCAGTACCCTTTGGGGTATATAACTCCCTGAGATACCCGTCATAGAAATAGACATATGTCAAATAGAAAACGCCCTCGATCTCCTCCTCAAAGGTCAGCGCCGCGATACCCGACAGATCAGACATTTGAACATTGTCCTCAGCCTTGTTGTAGCGCACTTTTGCGGCGATATAATTTAAAACAGTGCGCTCGCGGTACTGCCTATCCAATTCGGTCGAGATGTTCTTGTAGGCTGTAGCCCCAAACAACAGCACGAACAACATAGATACCGTGAACACTAAAAATAATATAAGACCCGAAAAGACCTCAATAAACTGCGAACGCGCCATCATTACGCCTCCGTTTTATATTACGTTGCTTCATTGTTCAGCAGAAAAGGGTATGTTACCACTCTTGGCTATAACATCCACGTCGGGGCAAATGTTCGACGAGAATATTTCATAAAACACCGCGTATTTTTTTTCATCTATGTATAGATTGTAATGTTCCTTCAAATAATCCACATCGGGCGGATAAAAACCCTCGATCGCGTAGCAGCTCACAGCGGCTCTGACTATGTTGTCGCGAACATTCTTTAAGGCCTCTGCGCGCTGTGCGTCTGAGGCTTGGTTCACGCCAAGATAGAAACATGCGAAGATCACGACAAACAACAACAGGGGTATATATTTCTCTACCTTCATCTCATACAACCCTTCATACAGCACTTCATATAGCTCAAATGTTTATCAAATCGAAGACATTATACCCATCATCGGCAACATAACAGACAATAATACCAAGCCGATCATTACGGACATCACAACCACAAATATCGGTTCGATCTTGCCGATTGTGCGGTCGATGGTGTCATTCGCGGCTTCTTCACTTCGCTTTGCTATCTCGCTGATCACCACATCCGCTGAACCCGTCTTTACACCGACGGACAGCATACGGCAGTACAGCGGCTCCAGTAGCGAAGCCTTTGCAATAGCGTTGATCAAGGTGTCGCCTTCTTCTATGAAGCGTCTGCACTCGCCTGCACGACGGCCTATCTCAGTGCCTTCGCAGAGGTTCTCGGCCATAGCGAGCGCGGTGTCAGTGTCTACGCCGCTTGCGATGGAGAGCGCGAGCGCGGAGGTAAAGCGTGCCCTACCGATGATGTAGCCGAGCTGGGTCTTTCCGGTAAAATTATTTTTAAACTTTATGAAGCGTTCCTTTAAGGATGGGATAAAATACACGCAGAGAGCGCATGCGATAAGCAAAACGATAATAGCAAGGATGATGTACTTGCCCTTGCCTAATGCGATACCGACGTTTAAGAAAAACATAGCGAGTGGAGACATGTTGCTACCTATCTGTGTAAACACGTCGTTAAATATCGGGAGTATCTTGATAAGTAGCACCCCGATGATCACGAGCATGATCGTAAACAGCACGGATGGGAAGAATACGGCCTTTTTAATTGTATCGGTGATATTTTTTTGACGTATGTAATATTCGGACAATGCCTTGAAGATCTCATCATGCTTACCGGTCTGCTCACCGATACGTAACATATTGATCATGTACGCGGGAAAGGCCCCGGTCTTTTCGAACGAATCGGCTATACCATAGCCCATTTCTATGTCCTCGTAGAGATCCTTTATTAGCTCGTCGGCGAACGTGTCCTTTTCGCCCTCAGAAACAAGCAACAATCCCTCGCTGACGGAAATACCCGCGTTCATTGAGAGATAGAGCTCCATGCATAGCGAAGAAATGTACTCGTAGCTCAGTTTTCCGCCACCTTGCTTATTCATCAGAACAATCTCCAATCAAAACGTGCCAGCGCCGCTAAAAAGGACGCTGGCACATAAAATTTAGTATACAAATTTCTGCTTGTAGTTACTGCCGTTACCGATATATTTCATAACGTCCGGACTGGACTTGGAACTCGACGCGAACGTCGGATCCATGAGCTTCCACGAAGTGCCGTCAAACTGGATGATGTTCTCTACCCAGCCCTTTTCCTTGGTGTAGGTGCTGATCCAGGCATGGTAAACCTCGCCCGCGTATCCGACTACCAAGCGCGTAGGTATACCCTGACTGCGTAACATCGCTGCCATGACGGCCGCGTAATCAAAGCAGATGCCCTTCTTCTCAGCCAAAACCTTATCCACATCGGGTAGATAACCGCTCTGAACGGATGAGGCCTTTGCCTTGTCGTAGGTAAAGTTTGATACGACATACTCATAAACCTTTGTGATCTTGTCGATATCGGTCGACGCACCGGAGACGAGCTCCGCGGCTTTCGCGACGGTTTTGCTGGTCGGTGAGTAGTTTACGTATTGATTGGTCAGCAGATACGGAGCGAACTCGTTGCTGATACTTGCGGTTATCGACTGACTCAAAAGTGTCGTGTACTTGGTGCCGGATGTGTTCTGATGGACACCTATAGAATAGGAGCCGTTGCCGTCGGTGAGGGGAAAGACCTCATGCTTGCCGGCGGTGTTGAGATTATAGGTGTATTTTGTGCCGCCACTCTTTTCTATGATTACCTTGAGCTTAGCGGTGGACGAACCGGTATAACGTATCATGACATAGCCATCCGAACTGTTTGAGGCATCTATCTCCGCACCGTTGCCGCTGTAGACCTGGGTGCCGCTCGCCTGCGGTACGTTTATAGCGTAAGCCTGTGTGTCTACCGAACCAAACGTTACGCATGCTGCGATTGCACATGCGGCTAGTACTCTTGATATCTTGCGGAATGTTGCTTTCATAAGAACCCCCTTTCGTACATGTATAATTCCGATGAACAGCTAAATGTGCACACATTATATTATGAAATATTCTTTAAAGCAATACGGTTTTTCCTTACATTTACCTTACGAAATGCATAAAAAAGCGGATCGATAGTGATATCGACCCGCTTTTAACAGGGTATAAATTTTATTTAGTTGACGATCGTAAGCTCTGTATCCTTATCGAATACATGGATACGGTTGGTATCGAGAGCCATCTTGATCTTGTCGTTTGCCTTTGCGGTCGAGCGCGGGTTGACCCTCGCGGTGAGGTTCTGACCAGCTACGGTGATGTAGAGGTAAACCTCTGCGCCCAAGAGCTCTGTAACCTCAACGTCAGCCTCGACTACGCTCTCAGGTGAGCTCGAGATGAACATCTCTTCGTCATGCAGATCCTCGGGACGGATACCCATGATAACGGTCTTGCCGATATAGTTGCCGTCTATGAGAGCTTTGCCTTTGTTATCCGGCAGTTTTATGGAGAACTCACCGAACCTAAGTGAAACATGATTGCCAGACTTCTCTGCTACTGCCTCGATCATGTTCATCTGAGGTGAACCGATGAATCCTGCAACGAACAGGTTGTTCGGCTTGTTGTACAGGGATATCGGGGAGTCTACCTGCTGGATGATACCGTCCTTCAAAACGACGATACGCG
>CAZUNC010000126.1:0-6841 GCA_964621475.1 uncultured Defluviitaleaceae bacterium
TATTATGACCGGCAAAAACCTTCTGATCGAACCGTTCAAGCGCGACACGATTATAGAGGACATTCGGCGCATGATGGAGATTGTCAAAGTTCCAACCCCATAATATCTTCCAGCTCCAAATACCTATGCACAACCTCCGGTACCCGCTCCCCGATCAAAAGCCCCCCATGCACATGTGTCGCGTCCCGTACGGCGTTTTCTATCTCCGTACACAAGCGTGTAACCACCGCGCCCCTGTGTATAAAGCACGGGCTCGGATCATTGAAGAACTCTATCGAATGCGATATGATCTGATCCTCTTTTATCGGTAGACTGTTCAGCTTATATTTTACCATCGAGCCGTTCCCGAGATGAAATATCATATCGGGAACGGCTGCTTTTTTCTTAAACATTCTAATACTCGAGCTTTATGGCTACAGGATAACCGTTGTCCACAACATCCGCAGCCTCGACGAGCAATCCCTTTTCAGTCAGACTGCATGAGACATTCCCGTAGCTACCAAGCACCGACACTGCCTTTGGCAGCTTGTAATACGGCTTTTGAGCCTCTATCAGCGAGGCCATCGCGGTCAGTTCGACCTGGCCGTTCTCAGGCCATTTGAGAACGATCGCATAAACCGTATCGCCGTTTCGTGTATACCTGACATCCCGGGATGTAAATTTCTTTCTATCGCAATCCGTGAATGCGCCATCTGCGACCTTTGTCTCGCCCTCGCCGTAGACGATCCATGGACGCGTGTTATAGATCGCATCCCCGTTTACATCGAGCCATTTGCCGATCTCAAGCAATAGCTCGACCTCCTGTTCTGGGATAGTGCCATCTGGACGCGGCCCTATATTCATGAGCAGTGCTCCGTTCTTACTGACTATATCCACGAGGTCGCAGATAATATCGTCGGCCTCCTTGTAACTATTACCCTCGGTATAACCCCACGAATTCTTAGCAAGCGCGGTATCCGTCTGCCAGAATATGCGCCTGATACCCGACAGCTGTCCGCGCTCGACATCGAATACAGCCGTGCCGTTCAGGAATGCGTCGTATTTATAGTTTATCGCTACGCCCTTGCCCCATTGCTCACCACGATTGTAATAGAATGCTGCCATCTTTTTCAGATAGGGTTTGAACGCGAGGTTCATGATCCACCAGTCGAACCAGAGCACCTGCGGCTGATACTTATCGATGATCTCGCAGGTACGCACGAGCCAATCCTCCAGATACTCCTGACCCGGGCTGTTATCGTAATAGTTGTCACCATCATTTGATAGTGAGCGCGTAGCCGGTCCGTAGAAGTCCTCATACGCCGGATCGTTAACGTCCGATTCGTAGTATCTGCCCTCACCCATAAACCACCAGTGCTCCGCGCGGTGTGACGAAGCGGAGAATACCATGCCCTGTTTCCTGACCTCATCCGCCAATTCGCCGACGACATCCCTGCATGGGCCCATCTGCTTTGCGTTCCATTTGCTCAGTTCGCTGTCGTACATCTGAAAGCCGTCATGATGTTCCGCAACTGGCATGACATACCTCGCTCCGCTCTTTTTAAACAGCTCTGCCCATGCGTTCGGATCGAATTTCTCGGCCTTAAACATCGGGATAAAGTCTTTATATCCAAAGTCCTTGTGTTTTCCGTAGGTCTTGATATGGTGCTCATACTCCTTTGAGCCCTGTATGTACATCATACGCGGATACCATTCACTCGAAAATGCGGGCACGCTATATACGCCCCAATGGATGAATATACCGAACTTTGCGTCCTGATACCATTCAGGTATCCGATAACCTTCAAGTGAATCCCACGAATCTGTAAACGGCCCATGCGCTATGACCGTTTCTATCTTGTTCAGCCACTGCTTCTTCAATTCTGGGTTCATATCCATCTCCTTTTTTTGTCAGCTTCGCTATTTCCTATACGCCATTTCTTCATAACAATTGTTATAGTAGATGGCGTTCTCCACAGGCACGTTTGAGGGTATATGGTTGCCCGTCGCAAAGAAAAATCCCGGACATTCCTTGCCGATATCTACGCACCTTTGCACCTCGGCCCTGATCTCTTCTTTGGTCCCGTAGGTCAGGATACGACAATCCGCATTACCTACAAACGCATGCGTCTTGCCAAACTTCTCGGCCACATATGCCATATCCGTCGTGGGCTCCATCACAAATCCATTGACACCCACCGCCGCGATATCAGCTACAAACTGCGTATATGTGCCGTCGGAGGTATAGAGGATCTTCTTACCGGCCTTATGCAGCGGCTCAAACATCTTCTCATAATTTCCAAACACATATTTGTTGTACCATTGCGGATGCGTAAACGCGCCGGAGGTCCAGACGATATCGTCATGTATCATTACCACCTCGGCCTTACTTTGCGCGAGCGCATTAAAGTATTGCATTATCCAGTCCGTGTAACGGTTCGCTACGTCTCCAAAGCCATCGGGATCTTCTCCGAGTGCTTCCAGAAGTCGCTCCCAGCCGAATATTTCCAAAAGCCCCGATACCAACGTTATGTATATCCCGGTCAAGCTGACCTGATCCAGATGATTCTCGCATTGTCTATCGTAATGTTCGTTATATCCCCTTATTAGGCTCTCGATATCGCGCGCCCCGTATACCGCATACGGATCAAACCTCAAAACCTGTTCGGTATCCTGAAACGGGCAGAAAATATTGTTATCGTAATCCGTGCCGCCCTCTTGGTATTCGGCATGACCCATACTTGTACGGCATGCCTCCAATTCCTGATTGTACGTCAAAGTACTCCATGTAAAGCCGAAGTCCCATGCCTTTTCAAAGGCTTTGCGGGCTCGTGTCTTGACCTCGTCACTGCTTTCATTTGAAACATGTATCCCGCTCACCTCAGACACGAGCCTCCAATGCCAGGGCGCGGAATACTCAGTGCGTGGGATTTTATCAGGCATCTTGAGGTTTATTGCATCCATTGCCTGTTGATATGACATGCCGAATACCCCCAGTTAAAAATAAATCGATTTAGGTTCAACATAACATATATAACCATTCATGTCAACAATGCTAGGAAGCTATATACAAACCGATTCGTGTGTGTCATAATGCGCTAATATATGTTTTACAATAAACCACTTTAGAATATGCGGTGAGTACATGAAATCAACAATAAAACAGGTCGCGGAGCTCGCGGGGGTTTCTACAGCCACGATATCTAAATACTTAAACGGTGTAACGGTCAAGCATGCGAATAAGATCGCCATCGATGACGCGATCAAAAGGTTAAACTACCAGATAAACCCGAGCGCACGCGGCCTAAGGACGAATAAGACCATGACCGTCGGGGTTTTACTGCCGGAACTCGACAATCTGTTTATGACCAGCGTCGTATCAAATATTGAAAATGTCTTAATGAAACACGGATATAGTACGATCATCTGCGACTACAAGACGAACAAACGACTCGAAAAGGACAAGCTGAATTTCCTACTCGCAAGGAATGTCGATGCGATCGTTTGGATACCCACATACGCTAACAAGAAAATGCTGAAGGAAATCAATACACCCGTTGTATTTATTGATCGTATCGTAACAGGAACACACTGCACGAGCGTAACAATCGATAATATCGCGGCTTCATATGAGGCGGTCGATCATATGATAAAAAAGGGTCATACGGATATAGCAATCCTATGCGGTCCAACAAATGTCTCTACCTCCAATGAACGCCTGCAGGGCTATTTTAATGCGCTGCAGGACAACGGCTTAACCACGGATGAACGCTTTGTCCAGCGTGGTGAATATACGGAGCAATCGGGCTTTTTCATGACGAATCAAGTATTAGATATGGAGCATAGACCCACTGCTATTTTCGCAACCAACAACGAGCTCACGATCGGTGCGCTTTGTGCACTGGCCGAGCGGGATATCGATATCCCGAACGATATTTCATTTGTGGGTTTTGATAGCGAAATGATATCAAAGGTCACCAGACCCAAGCTCACGGTTGTGTTACAGCCACTCAAGGATATTGGTGAGAACGCTGCCGTCTTAGTATTGAAAATGATAAAGGGCGAGGACGAAGTGCACACAGTGAAGCTCAATTCCATTTTCTTGGAACAAAACTCAGTAACGTCATTGACAAAATAAAAGGAGTGATTTCTATGTTAAAGGGTATACCTAAGTTGCTTTCGCCGGAGCTGCTAAAGATTTTAATGGAGATGGGGCACGGAGACGAGATCATCATTGCTGACGGCAATTTTCCGAGCGCATCGCTCGCGCAGAGGCTTGTAAGGCTTGACGGGCACAATGTGCCGGAAATCTTAGACGCGGTTTTGAGGTTTTTCCCGCTCGATACCTATGTGGATTATCCGATTTTGCTAATGGAGGTTGTGAAGGGTGACAATGTAGTACCGATAATCTGGGATACGTACAGAGAAATCATTGAAAACCACGACGATGTGAGGATCGGACAGATCGATCGTTTTGAATTTTATGAACGCGCAAAAAAAGCCTATTGCGTAATCGCAACAGGCGAATCGGCCTTATATGCTAATATCTTGCTTACCAAGGGCGTTGTACAGGAAGGATAATTTAATCCCGCATTTCCTTCATCATCGTAAATATCTCTTTGATCTTTGGAGGCTGTCCGTACATTAGCACACCCATGCGGTATATCCTTGCCGCGAGATAGCCTACACCTATCGTGCTAAATACCAGTACCGCAGTCGATACCAGGATTTCCCAAACAGCCACTGTTCCCATGGCTATACGCGCAAACATCGCCATCGGTGCGGTAAACGGGATGAAGGAAATGACCTTTACAAATACACTATTAATGTTTCCGCCAGCCATAGAGAACATCACCGACATAAATGCAAACAAAAATAAAAATGTGGCCGGCATGATCGATGTGTTTAGCTGCTCGATGCGGCTGACCATCGAACCCAACGCGCCATATAAAAACGCGTAAATGAAAAATCCTAACACAAAGAACAGCAGTGCAAACAGTAAGATATTGATCGGCATATTAAAGATCGACTGTATGATGCTATTGTTTGTATAGACATCTGCGTTGATATTATAAAACACATATCCGCTGCCAAATATTAACGCGAACTGCAATAAACCCGCGCACCCTGTGCCTATTATTTTACCAAACATCAAATATGTCGGCTTAGAGGATGTAATCAATAACTCCATAGCCCGGCTGCTCTTCTCGGTCGCAACGCTCATGGCCACAAATTGCCCATACAGAAGTATTGCCATGTACAACGCAATCATCAAGACATATGTGTAAAAGAAATTCTTCGCTTGGTCCTTACCGCTCGAGGTCTGCAATACCTCACTTGTTACCGTTGCTTTCATAAAGTCAATTATCTCATCTTTGTCGGCTCCGAGGTTTTCTAGCGACTGTTCTTGGTACACGGATTTTAATACCTCGTCTACCGTCTTCTGGGTGTTATCGTACATGCCTACATTCTTTACTATGTATTGATATGATAACTCACCTGTCAGAACCACTGCCGACATATATGTCTCGGCTTCCACATCTTTTGTGAGCTCATCAACAGTTTTTGTCACATTTACAAATTCGTTTTTTGGCATCGCGGTTTCGAACATGGCTATATCAACCGTGTCTGTTAATCCTGATATAGCAATAGTTTGTTTTTCGTCTGCTTTGCCGCCCATCGAAAATGCTCCAGATATTCGCGGAAAAGAGAGTGCGATCCCCGCCGCCAAAATCATAAACAATGTAATACCAATAAACATCTTATCCTTGAAAAATGTGTTGAACTCAAATTTGAATATGTTAATGAATTGTCTCATATTTATGCCTCCGTGTATTCTACGAAAATGTCATTCAATGACGGCTCAAACACATGCACCCCATCAAAATCTATCCCGAGCATAGACATCTTCGAAACAAATGCTGTCTTTTGTTCCTCTGCTTGCAAATGCGCATAAAGCTTGTCCTCGTGCATCTCTGTTTTCGTTATATATTCTTTAAGGTTTTGTTCAATTGCCTTTTGCATTGTGCTCGCATTACGGCCGGTGATCACGAGGCGCTTTCGATCATATCCACGTTTTATATCCTTTATCTTGCCATGTAATACGATCTGCCCTTTATTTAATATCGCTATGCTCTCACAAAATTCCTCGACATAACTCATCTGGTGACTTGAAAACAAAACGATCTTACCCGCTTTTATCAGTTCACTCACTACATCCTTCAAAAGCATCGCGTTAACAGGATCCAATCCCGAAAACGGCTCATCTAAGATAACAAATTCCGGATCTGTTATTAACGCACATGCGAGCTGGATCTTTTGCTGATTGCCCTTTGAGAGGGTATCCAGACGCGCGTTGACGTATTCTGACATCTCAAGGCGCGTGAGCCATTTTAACGCAGAGGCCTTTGCGGACTTTGAATTCATACCCCTCAGCGTCCCGAAATAGATTAGCTGCTCTATAATCGGCTTTTTGGGATACAGTCCTCTCTCCTCCGGTAGATACCCAATGTTGATGGCGTTTCGGTTTATCGGCTTTCCGTCCATCAATATTTGACCGTCACCACCAAACACACCCATTATGATGCGTATAGAGGTGGTTTTACCCGCCCCGTTTCTACCTAAAAGACCCAGGGCCATCCCGCTCTCTACCGAAAAGCTTATACCCTTTAATACTTGCTTCTCACCAAAGCTCTTTGATAGATTTTTTACTTCAAATGTCATTTTACTGCCTCCTTTATAACGTAGCGTCACAAACAATCCCTATTTTATTTGATTTAATAATCAATCTATGTTACAACAATGAGAGGAAAAAATCTATGACAATGTAAGGGGAAATTGTAACGGAGAATAATAGGCTGCA
>CAZUNC010000127.1:0-6815 GCA_964621475.1 uncultured Defluviitaleaceae bacterium
TATCAGTGAGGTTCAGCTCTTGGCAGGCACGATCACACAGTCCAAGATAGAGCCGGGTCTTCTAATCTGTGTGCTGTCAAAGGACATACCGCCGACAGATAATTATTACGATATCTGTAAGGCTCTCGTTCAGCTCGGTTATACGCTTGCGATCGAATACCTTCCCTACAACGAGACCACCGCCAAACTCTACGAACTCTGCAAATATGTGGTGTTTGATTATTCATTGCCATCGACGATGGGCGAATTATTAATGCTCTCGAAATATCTGCCCAGGATACGAGCTCTGCTTTTAAACGTATCGAGCATAGTGACCTTCGAGGGTCTAAAATCCATGTCCAATCTCTGCTTTGAGGGTAGCTTTTACAATCAACCGATTTCAAAGACTACCGCAAGGGTCTCACCGATCAAGGCAAACTGCTTGCAGTTATTAAAATTGGCCGGTGAAGAGGACACAGACATCACACGGATCGTTGAGCTTTTAAATCGCGATGTCTCATTGCCGATCTCATTGCTAAAGTTTATCAATTCACCCGCATTCGCGTTGTCGCGGCAGATTGATTCTATTCAACAGGCCGTCACATTGCTCGGTCTGATTGAGATGAAGAAATGGATCATGATGATCGTTTCGACGCAGATCGCGGAGGACAGCCCGAGCGAGATCTCAAAGCTCTCGCTGATTCGAGCTAAATTTGCCGAGAACCTCGCACCCATGTTTAAGCGTGGCGATCTCTCGAGTTCGAGCATGTTCTTATTGGGACTGTTTTCGCTCATTGATGTCGTACTCGAAAAGCCCATGGCCGAGGCCATAGACGAGATCTCCGTAAACCCGCGTATACGCGATGCTCTGGTCCTAAAGGCAGGCGTGTATTACGATGTATTGCATCTGATTTATTCCTATGAACGTGCCGACTGGGCAGGTGTGGGTATTGTGATGATGCGTTACGGGCTTGAGGCTGATGACATCAGCAACGCGTTTATATCGTCACTGACATGGTATCGTGATTTCCTGCAGCATATACAGATACATTAACCGGAGGCATCTATTGAGTATATTTGAGGCTGGGATGTTATTGTGTTTCGGGCTGGCGTGGCCTGTAAATATATATAAGTCCATAAAATCACGCACCACCAAGGGTAAGAGCTTGATGTTTTTGTATATCGTCGCTCTCGGTTATGTCAGCGGCATTACACATAAGCTACTCTTCTCACGCGATATCGTGTTAGCGCTCTATATCATCAACTTGATGATGGTATTGACCGACCTGACACTGTATTACATAAATCTTAAACGTGAAAATAAAGAAAAATAAAAGAAAAATAATACCACGGATCACATGGATTCAACGGATTTACACGGATTTTTACCTTATATAGGTTTTAATCCGTGTAAATCCGTTTTTAATCTGTGTAAATCCGTGGTAATTTTTTGTTTTATATATTTTTTATTATAGCGAGCCGTCCCATGTATCCACTTTTACGTTCTCCGATATATCCGGTGCGAACCAAGTAGACGTTACAACCTTAGATTCGGTAAAGAAGCGTACACCATCTTTGCCGAGTGTATGCAGGTCACCGAAGAACGACTGCTTGTGACCGTTGAACGGGAACATGCCGACTGGTACCGGTATACCGACGTTCACGCCTACCATACCGCCGTCCGTCCTGCGTGTAAACTCACGTGCGTAGTAGCCGCTGTTTGTGTATATGACGGAGCCGTTCGCAAACGGGTTTGCGTTCATGAGCTGTATGCCTTCTTCAAAGTCCTTCACGCGTTTGATACAGATGACAGGACCGAATATTTCCTTCTGACCGACCTCCATCTCCGCCGTTACATGATCAAAGATCGTAGGGCCGAGATAGAAGCCGCTCTCATAACCCTCTACCGTGGCATTCCTGCCGTCCAGCACGAGCTTTGCCCCTTCTTTTATCCCCTGCTCTATCCAGTCCTCGATCGATTTCTGATGCTCCGCACTCACAACAGGCCCGAGTTCCGAATCCTTGTGATACGCCGGTCCGATCTTTAAGGCCTTTGCGTATTTGACGAGCTTCTCGACAAATGCGTCCGCTATGCTCTCCTGTACCACACATACGGGCAGTGCCATGCAGCGTTCGCCCGCACAACCAAAGCCCGAGTTGATTACTCCCTTGACCGTGCGATCCAGAGAACAATCCTCCAGCACGAGCGCATGGTTCTTTGCCTCGCAGAGTGCCTGTACACGTTTGCCATTCGCTGCGGCCTTTTCATAGACCTTTAAACCCACGGAGGTCGAACCTACAAAGCTCACACCCTTGATCATCGGATGCGAGAGTAAAATCTCCGACTCGTTTCTCGAGCATGTGATGATATTGATAACGCCCTTCGGCAGACCCGCCTCTTGATAGAGCTCCGCGAGGCGCATAGCCGTCATCGGTGTGATGCTGCTGGCCTTTAATACAATCGTGTTACCCGTTGCTATACAGAGCGGTGTCATCCACCCCATCGGTATCATAGCCGGGAAGTTGAATGGCGCTATTCCAGCAAATACGCCGAGTGGTTCGCGGTAGAGCACCGTATCGTAACCTGTAGAGGTGTTCATCAGGGATTCGCCCATCATCAACACAGGTGCACCGCAGGCCATCTCGAGCGGCTCCTTGACCTTTAACAGATCCCCCTGCCCCTCGGTCCATGTCTTACCGTTCTCGGTGCAGAGTATCTCTGTAAGCTCATCAAGGTGCTTGTCGAGCAACTCTCTAAATTTGTACAGTACCTGCACACGCTTCAACACGGGTGTCTGTGACCAAGCCGGGAACGCGTCATGCGCACTCTTGATTGCGTGCTTGACCTCCTCGCGTGTACAGCAGGGAGCTTTAGCTATGACCTCGCCCGTAGATGGGTTATAGATATCGTAATATTTTTCTGTATTAGATGCGAGCCATTCTCCACCCGCAAGGTATTTTAATGTCTTCATCATTACCTCCATCAGATTGTGACCGGCGCACCCGTTTCAAGTGACTTCTTCGCAGCTAACGCGATCAATACCGGTGCGAGGCCGTCCTTTGCGCCTACGGGTACGGGCTTGTTGTAACGTATTGCGTTGAAGAATTCCTTCATCTCGTCTGCAAAGCTCTGCATATAGCGCTCGAGGAAGAAGTACAGCGGCTTTTCGGAAACGATGCCACTCTCGGTGCTGATGACGGCTGTAGACGGGCAGTTATTTGTGACCGCGACCGAACCCTTAGAGCCGAATACCTCAGCACGTTGGTCATAACCGTATGCGGCTTTGCGGCTGTTGTTGATGACTGCGATAGCGCCGTTTGCGAGCTTGATCGTGATGACGGCCGTGTCTATGTCACCCGCTTTGCCGATCTCAGGATCCACGAGTACCGCACCCGATGCGTATACCGATACGGCCTCGCTGCCTGACAGATATCTGACCATATCAAAATCATGGATCGTCATGTCCATGAACATACCGCCCGAGGTGCGCGCATATTCAGCCGACGGCGGCGCGGGATCGCGGGATGTTATGTTTACGATATGCACGTCACCGATCTTGCCGTCCATAACGGCTTTCTTGACCGCGCGGAAGTTTGCATCAAAACGCCTGTTGAAGCCGACCTGGAATTTTACACCAGCGTCGGTCACAGCGTTGATAACCTCTTGAATGCGGCTGACATCCGTATCGATGGGCTTTTCGCAGAATATATGCTTGCCCTTCTGTGCGGCCTCAATCGATATCTGTGAATGTGTATTTGTAGATGAGCAAATGAGCACTGCATCGATCTCGGGATCGTTTAAGATATGATGATAATCGTCCGTTACATTCCTGATATTCATTTCTGCGGCAAACGCCTTGATATCGTCGTTCATGAGCGGATCCGCTATCGTCTTTATCTGCGCCTCGTGAACATAATTAACTATACTACGGCTATGTACCTGTCCTATGCGCCCCGCGCCTATGATGCCTACCTTCAACATGAAATTGCCTCCCTTATTTTATAGTCCTGTTTTTTCTTTTATAAACTTGCGAGCCTTTACCGCATATTCAAACGGATTGGCTTTTGCGGGATCCTGCTCAGCCTCTACGACCATCCAACCCTCATAACCCGTTTCATCAAGCGTCGTAAATACCGTGTCAAAGCAGACGTTCCCGTCACCCGGCACCGTGAATACCCCGGCCTTTACGCCCTGCAAAAAGCTCATGTTATTATCCTTGACCTGCTTAAGTACATCGTCGCGTACATCCTTCAGATGCACATGCACGATCCTTGCGACATGCTTCTTGATTAGATTGTCAACGGTCTCCTGGGAGCCCTCGGAGAAGTATATGTGTCCGCTGTCAAACAACAGCCAGACATCCTCACCCGTTACTTCCATAAAACGGTCGATCTCTGCGGGCGTTTGAATGCCTGTGCCCATATGGTGATGCAGACAAACCTTCATGCCGTTTTGCTTAGCTATTGCACCGATACGGTTGTAACCCTCGGCAAGCTTATTCCATTGAGCGTCCGTGAACACAGGCTTGTCTCCGAAAACCGGAACATCCTTTCCCTGTATGCTGCCACCCTGCTCAGAGCATCCGATGACCTTCGCACCCATAGCCTTTAGAAAGTTCATATGATCGGTAAAGTCTACAACAGTCTTTTCAAATGCCGTATCATCACCGGTGGTAAAGAATGTCGAGAACCACGCGTTGCATATCTCCACCCCTCGGATCTCTAAGTAACGCTTTAATACCGTTGGATCCTTCGGATATTTATTGCCGACCTCGCTGCCTGTGAAACCCGCAAGGGCCATCTCACTGACACATTGTTCAAATGTGTTTTCCCCGCCGAGTTCGGGCAGGTCATCGTTTGTCCAGCCTATCGGCGCTATGCCCAGGCTGACCTTGTTTATGTCCATGTTTGCCTCCTGTATATTAGTATTTCCTCGCCTTATCAAACATCTCTACCTTTTCTTTATATGCGGCTTGGATCTCGGTCTTTTTAGAAACCGATGCGACACCCGTGTTCCACCATGCCTCATAACCACCCGTCATGGTCTTTGGCAGCACCTTTATGTCAAACAGCACCGGCAGCTTTGTGTTCTTCGCATCTTTGACCGCGTCCTCGAGCTGGGAATAGTCCGTAACAGTATACGCAGCAGCGCCGTAACCACGTGCGACCGCCGCGAAATCGATGTGCATGAGCTTTCCCTCGGCGGTGTTACCGTAGCGGAACTCTGTGCCGTATGTGTCCATGCCGTTACTCATCTGCAGATTATTTATACAGCCAAAGCCGATATTATCAAACAGCACGATATGGATCTTCAAGCCCATCTGTATCGCGGTGATCAATTCCGAGTGCAACATCAGAAAGCTACCGTCGCCAACCATCGCATATACCTCTTTATCTGGCTCGGCTAATTTTACACCGACCGCACCGCATATCTCGTAACCCATGCATGAGTAGCCGTATTCCATATGATAGGTCTGCGGCTTCTTGGGTAGCCATATGCGCTGCATACAACCCGGCAGGCTCCCGGACGAGCCCACGACAATACCGTCCTCAGGCAACAGCTCCTGCAGCTTGCCCAGTACACCGGTCTGCGTGAGCTTACTGCCTAGCCGCTCCGCATATTCGTCGAGGTCTAATTTGCCCGGTGCCTCCGCAACGAAATCCTTTCCTGTGTAAGAAATGTTAAACAGCCTGTCGATCTCCGTATTCCATTCGTCCTTCGCGGCCTTGTATTCGTCCGTATATGCAGACTTATAACCCTTTGCCGCGAGCACATCCGAAAGCACCTCCAGCGCCGTTCGCACATCGGCCGTTACACTCACTCCATCCAACTTCGCAGCCTGGAAGCGCGAATAGTTTATGTTGATCACGCGCGCATCGGTCTTAAACAGCGACTTCGATGCCGTAGTAAAATCCGTGAGCCGCGTGCCGAGCGCGATAACCAGATCCGCTTGAGACGCCACGCGGTTCGCCGCAAGACCACCCGTTACACCTATGCCGCCCATATTGAACGGAAAATCATACGGTAACGCCGACTTGCCGGCTTGGGTTTCGCCGAACGGGATATTGAAGCGCTCACAGAACATAGCCAATTGCTCGCCCGCTCCCGAATAACGCACGCCGCCGCCGCATATCACGATCGGCTTACGCGCTGCCGTGATAGCATCAACAGCCTCTGCAATCATTGCCGCGGTTGGGGCTACACGTTCGAGTCTGTACACGCGTTTCTCAAAGAAATAGTCCGGATAATCGTAACTTTCGGCCTCTACATCCTGCGGCAGGCATATGGCGACCGCACCCGTATCGCCGATATCTGTGAGCACGCGCATCGCGTTGATCATCGCGGTCATCAGCTGCTCCGGGCGATTTATGCGATCCCAGTATTTCGTAACAGCCTTGAACGCATCGTTTGTGCTCACAGACAAGCTGTTCGTGATCTCGATCTGCTGCAGCACGGGATCCGGTTGCCTGCACGCGTACACGTCGCCAGGCAGCAACAGCAGCGGTATGTTGTTAGCGGTGGCAGTACCCGCAGCCGCAACCATATTCGCGGCACCGGGTCCTACCGAGGTCGTGCACGGAATGATCTGCCTACGCAGCTTTTGCTTAGCGAATGCCATCGCCGCGTGCGCCATACCCTGCTCGTTCTTGCCTTGATATACCTCCAACATCCCTAACTCCTGCAGCGCTTGACCAAGCCCGAGCACGTTGCCATGCCCAAACAGCGTAAACACGCCTTTTATAAACTCTGTCTGCACCCCGTCCACCTCTATGTACTGCTGCTTCAGAAACCTGACCAGGGCTTGCGCGGTCGTCATTACCATATTGCCCCTCCT
>CAZUNC010000128.1:0-6696 GCA_964621475.1 uncultured Defluviitaleaceae bacterium
TTTTTAAAAGTACCGAATATAACAGTAAGTTATGTTGGAGAAGTATAGCACCTATTATGAGCATAATGTTTGCTTTTAAAAAGATTTTATCTGCAAAAGAAAATCATTAAATCTTGAAGTTATAAACAAGCCGTCAATTAATTTTGATGGCTTGTTTTGTCGAAAAATGTTTTTAACCTAACCCTGATATACAGCTACCAAAAGACGCGTAGGCCCATCTATTGTAGAGGGTAATATTCTATATACGAAATACCCCAATAATTAAGAGGCACATCCAAAAGGCCACGGCGATTTGATATAAGCTCGGTTTCACCAACAGACAGCCAAATTTACTGAGCTGTCTGTTTATGCTTAAGTTGCACAAAAAATAATCCACGAATACGTTAAAATAATTCGGCATCTGTAAAACAATAGGGATATCACCTTTTGAGACTCCTATCTCATATTTATTAATCGATGCTTGAGTGATGTACAAGTCCGAAGCCGATTTTATACCGCGCTTGACATGGAGTTCACTCCAAGTGCTATACTTTCGCCAAAGAGGTGCGATATGACAATAGGTGAAGTGAGTGAGCGGTTCGGGCTATCAGTTGACACGCTACGCTATTACGAGAAGATAGGCCTGATCCCGCCGGTTTGTAAAAATAACAGCGGCAAGCGCGATTATACGGAGAATGACTGTCGTTGGGTGGAGTTTGCGATATGTATGCGAAGCACGGGATTACCTTTAGACTCCATCATCCAATATGTGCGCATGTATCAAATGGGTGATGAAACCTTGGCGGAGCGTGTAGAGCTGTTAAAGGAGCACAGATGCCGTGTTGCGGAGCGTGTAGATGAGTTGACGTCTACGATCAAGCGGCTCGATGACAAGATCAAACGTTATGAGGAGGGGAATTCATGATTTACAAGGGGTTCAAGGACAAACAACTATCCACATTAGGGCTCGGTAATATGCGTTTACCGACAAAGAACGATGGCCACGGCCCGGTAATAGACGAGGAAAGGGCAGCGGAGCTGATTGAATATGCGTATGAACACGGTGTCAATTATTTTGATACGGCATACGGGTACCACAACGGGCGGTCCGAAATAATCGTCGGTAAGGTGTTAGGCAAATATCCGCGCGATTCATGGTATCTTGCGACCAAGTTTCCCGGGCATATGATGAAATATACTGACGGTGGATTTGAGTTTATGGGATATATGGTAGGCAGCACCATCACAGATATATCCGAGATTTTTGAGGAGCAGCTAAAGAAATGCGGCGTGGAATACTTTGATTTCTATCTCTTACATAATCTCTGCGAGACGGCGTTCGATTTCTATACAAACGAGGAACTGGGCGTGGTGAGGTATCTTCTTGAGCAGAAGGCTAAGGGTAGAATCAAGCATTTGGGTTTTTCCGCGCACGGACGTGCCGATACGATAGAAAAATTCTTGAATATATACCCCGATATATTTGAGTTCGGACAAATACAGCTGAACTATCTAGACTGGATCCTTCAGGATGCCGGAAGGAAATATGAGGTCTTAACGCGGTATAATATCCCCGTGATCACAATGGAATCCTGCCGTGGCGGCAGCCTTGTGAATCTGCCCGAAAACGCGGCACAGCTTTTGAAACAGGCGAGGCTGGACGACAGTATCGTGTCTTGGGCATTTAGGTATTTGCAATCGTTGCCGAATGTGCAAGTGGTTCTGAGCGGTATGTCCGATATGGATCAGCTTAAGGAAAATATTGCGGTCTTCGACACTGTCGATCCCTTAACGGAGGATGAACGCGCTATACTCGATAAGGTCACCGCAACGATGACGAGCTTGGTGCCATGCACGGCTTGCCGTTACTGCTGTGACAACTGCCCGTCCGACTTGGACATACCGAAGCTCATATCCATGTATAACGAGATGTCGAATAACGAAGCGACCGGCATAAAGTTCTCAACCTTAAGCTTTACATTGGGCGCGATGAAAGATTGCGAGCGCCCGGGCGCATGTGTGGCCTGCGGGGCGTGTTCTGCGGTCTGCCCGCAGGGTATCAATATACCTGATGTGATGAGTAAATTTGACAAGCTGCTTTCGAAATAAGATAAGTAAATAAAAAGGGCTGTCGCAGAGTATAAAACCGTGGTAGATGTTTTATGCTTTACGACAGCCCTTTTTACATACAAATAGCCTTATAATTTACATCCCCATACTCTCGTATCGTCTGATACCTCTATAAAACACCGCGCGTGCCACCAAGAAATATACGAGCGTCATGACAGGCAGTGCGAGCAGCAGCCAGAGGTTCATGTCGCGCAGAATAAGCGTTGGGACATAACCCGCGAACGCCATGGGGATCACAAACAGCAATATCGCGCGCATCCAGAACGGATAGATGTTCAGCGGATAGCGTGCGTATTCGCCTACTGAGTGTGCGAGAAACGACACATTGAGGTTAGAGCCGGGCGGTACATAGAAGATCGCAGACACAAACAGCAGTGTTGAGGACATACGCAATACCACACCACAGGCCAGAAACAGCAGCGACAGCAATATATTCAACGGGGTGAGCCATTGGAGCGTGAGCATGGACATTACAAATGTGACAAGCCCAAGCGGGATGATCCCGAAGCCCTGCAAGCCGATCTGATCAGACAGCAGCTGATACAAAGGCGACACAGGCCGTGCGAGCATCACATCGAATGTGCCGGTCGCAACGAGACGGCTCAGATGCCATACCCCGTCGAACATGATCGTACATAAACCCTCGCTCAGAAACAGATAACTCATGATCAGATACAGCTCGCCCGCGCGCCAACCTGCGATATCGGGCAGGTTATTGTATAGTATCATCACGGCCAAGTAGAAGATACCACGCATCGCAATCCCGGACACCGTCATCATCCAGAAGTTTGCCTTGTACTCGAGCGCAACGCGTATCGCGAGAGCCTTGAATTTCAAATATACCTTTATCATGTCAACCTCCCGCTACGGTGATGTTCTTGCGGATATGTCCCCAGCAAACACCCTGCAAAATAATGAAAAAAGCAATCCAAACAAGCTGCAGTACATATGTCATCCAGATCGGATACATGAGCGTTTGCCCGAGATAAATGGAGATAGGTACCTGCAGCATCAGCGGAAACGGTGTATAGAACGTGAAGGTACGCAATGCTATAGGAAATAGCGCGATCGGCATAATAGCACCCGAAAAGAAGTCCGTAATAACCCCACGCGTCCAGGACAGCCCTAAAAAGCTGGTCGTGTAGAAACACAGTAGGCTGAACGTGGATATCAATAACATACGCAGCAGCACCGCCAACACAAGGCTGATAAGCGTAAGCCCGATAACCGGCAAGGACGCTATGATCAGCTGCTGACGAAAGACCGCAAATAAAACTCCTACTATCAACGTATTCACCCCGGCTTGTAATACGGCCGAACCGCACATGTCCGCGACATTTTGCCATAGAAAGCTAAAGGGACGTATGCATTCTGTTACTATGGAGCCCGATATGATCTTACGGGACATGTCGTTCTCGCTTTTCCATGTCAGCAAATTCGCGACCAGAAACGACATGAGTATGTAGGTATACATATCCTGTCTGCTGTAACCGCCGATGGTCGCGTTTTGCCCGCCGTAGAGCGCAGTCCAGAGCATGAATTGTCCGGCCAGCAGTATGAGCGGGGTGAATAGGTTAAACAGAAACGCAAAGCGATACTGCAAATTGGCCTGCATGCTGATCGAGGCTAACGTAAGAAAGCGTCTCATCGCTGGCCATCCCTTCCACCCGTCGCGTAGATCTCGGAGACCACCTGCTCGATACCGGGATCTTGTATAGAGATATCCTCGATATCGAAGCATTGATTGATCACAGACAGCAGCTCGCTCGAGGAGATATTCCTGTAGTCGTAGGATACGGAGGTATAGCGTTCGTTTCTGGTTACTGTTACACCGGGCAAAAGGTTCTGTATATCCTGAATAACCTCTCCGGTGATGCGCACGACCTTTTGGGTGATATATGCCTGCTTTAGCTCATTGAGGCCGCCACGGTAGACGATGCTGCCCTTATGTAAAATCATTGCGTTGTCGCATATCTGCTCAATGTCGTCGAGATCGTGGCTGGTCAGCAACACCGAGACACCCTGTTCCCGATTCATCTGGCGGATAAAGCGGCGTATCGTATGCTTTACGTTAATATCCAATCCTATCGTGGGTTCGTCTAAGAATAACAGCCTCGGCCTATGTAGAAATACCATCGCGATATCCGCTTTCATGCGCTGACCGAGGGACAGCCTACGCGCGGGTCGATCGAGGATAGGGGACAGGTCCAAGAGCTCGGTCACGGTCTTGAGGGTTTCATCGAACTGCGTTTTTGGGATCTTGTACAGCACCTGAACCGCATTGTAGCTCTCGATGATCGGGATGTCCCACCACAGGTTGGTCTTTTGCCCAAAGATAACCCCGATCGAACGCAGGTAATCCTCCTTGTGATCGGTTGGGTTGAAGCCGTTTACGGCCATGGATCCGGTTGTGGGATTCAAAATACCTACGAGCATCTTTATCAGAGTGGACTTGCCGGCACCGTTTTCTCCGATGCATGCGAGGGCTTCGCCGTCCTCCACATGGAAGGTAATATGGTCTACAGCTGTTTTGTCCGAATACTCAGCGTGGAACAAGCTTTTAAACGCACCGGCCAGTCCGGGCTTTCTTAGTGCTGTGCGATATACCTTTGTCAGATTTTCTGCGGTGATGATGTTCATGTCAACCTCCAAGCCTCTCTAGATGCATAAAGTATCCACCATATACGGCGGGTAGGTTATGGCTTCCGTCGTCTATCGTCACGGCATTCTTGCCGATGATACTGGTTTCGGATGCGGTCTGTTCCGAAAATGCCTCGCGTACGAAGCGATTCCGCTCTATCACGCCGCCGCGCCTATATATCGGCACGGGCTTATGGGTCTCGTTCGCGGCAAAGCCCATCTTGTGATACATGCGCATAGCCATCACAGCCAAGCAGCGTCCGGCCTGGTTCAATATACCCAACGCGTAGCGGCAACCGCTTTCTGCGGCCTCGTTCACGATTGGAAACAGTGCGGCTATATCGGCCTTTGTGGCCTCGGCCGCGAACGCAACCGCGCCGAACACGTCCGTGTTCAATCGTTCGAGTATCCGACGTGACAGCTCAGTGGGTTCGTCCTCGGCATCGTATACGGCGATCACGTGCTTGAGCGCGTTGATTGCGATATCGTAGCCGCTGCCCTCATCGCCGAGTATATGCCCAAATCCGCCGATGCGCTTGATCGTCGTACCATTCTTACCGTAACCGATCGAGCCTGTGCCCGATATGATCAAAATCCCGTCATCGCCCTTTGTACACGCATAGAGGCCCATCTTGGCATCGTTTTCGAGCCTGATATCATCGTCGGGAAAACGATTAGACAGATATGCGGTCATGACCTGTCTATGGTCGCCGGGCTCGATGCCCGCACAGCCAAGGTAGATATGGAAACGCGGATCGTTGCTTGTTGCAAACGCCTTGCAGCCTGCTATCGCGTCACCGACATGCTCCATGGCCTGTTGCTTATCTACGAGCATATTACCGAAGCCCGTGTCAAAGGTATGTAAAATATTGCCGTTTATGTCAAACAGTGCGGCGTTGGTCTTAGTACCACCCGCGTCGACGGAGATGATATATTCATTTGTGCCCATACTACTCCACGTCCTTTGTGGGTTGAGTTGTTCTGAGCCTGCCCCCATTTGCGTCCAAGATGCGTCCGGCCTGCTGTGCGTCGACGTTGTCGCGTATCATTACGACCGCGAGCCTTACGTCCTTGCCCGAGGCAATTAGTGCCTCCTGGGCTTTTTCATATGTGCAGCCCGTTATCTCGACGATGATTCGACATGCCCTATCCACAAGTTTTGAATTAGTCGGGCGTACATCTACCATTAGGTTTCCGTAGACCTTGCCGAGCCGTATCATCGTGCCCGTCGAGATCATGTTCAACACCATCTTGGTAGCAGTACCGGCCCTCATGCGTGTTGAACCCGTTACGACCTCAGGACCTGTCACGGGTACGATAGCAATCTGGGCGTTTCGCTCCATCTCCGAATTGGGGCTGCAGGCTATGCAAGCCGTCTTCGCACCGATCGAGGTTGCGTATTTGAGGCCGCCGATCACATACGGTGTGCGCCCGCTCGCACCTATTCCCACAAGCATATCCTTCGCGTTGAAGTTCAACTCTTTCAAATCCTCCACGCACGCGTTCTCGTCGTCTTCTGCACCCTCGATGCTGTTCACGAGCGCGTCGTATCCACCCGCAATGATCCCGACGAACATATTTTTATCCACTCCATATGTAGGCGGGCACTCCGACGCGTCCAACACACCGAGGCGCCCGGATGTACCGCAGCCGCAATATATCACTCGCCCGCCGCCCCTGATACAGGCCTCCGCGGTATCCACGGCCTGCGCTATCGTGGGCAGCTGTGTCTCCACTGCCAGGGCTATCGTTTTGTCCTGTTCGTTGATAATCCTCATCGCGTCCAGTGTGCTCAGCGTATCAATGTTCGCCGATGCCGGACAGCGCGTTTCCGTTGTGGGCAGTTGCATAGCATTTCCTCCTAATCATGTGCTTGTATTATATGGTAATCATTGGTGATATTGTATACCGTTCGTGTGAATGTTACAAATAAAAGTTCTTGTAATT
>CAZUNC010000129.1:0-6680 GCA_964621475.1 uncultured Defluviitaleaceae bacterium
AGAACAACGCCGAACCGCTGTCCGCGTATTTATTAAATTGCCTCAGCGCGTTTTGGAATGCTCCCCTATCCATCTCTATCTCGAACAAAAAGGTCGGCAGCTTTGTAAGCGCGTCTAAGTACGGTGACGGCATCAACATCAGCAGTCGTTCGTCACTGTGCACAAGCAGCTGCCCCGAGCTCGCGAGCTCACAGAGCCGCCTGTAGTGCGCCTCATCATATGTACTCACATAACTGCTGTCCACGACACGTTCAATCGATGA
Source organism: uncultured Defluviitaleaceae bacterium (assembly GCA_964621475.1). Classification (GTDB taxonomy): domain Bacteria; phylum Bacillota; class Clostridia; order Lachnospirales; family WQUN01; genus CAYURR01. The sequence continues at coordinate 263 of CAZUNC010000129.1, forward strand.
TATGTATACATTAAAGTGACTGATGTACTGGCTGCTACCTCTGATGCCGTCCAGACGCGACTGCAATATCAGCAGCGCTTGCGATCGCGTGTAGTTATTCAACGCGTTCGGTATCGCGGCCAATCTATTCAGATACACATCACCTATGAGGCTCTGCTGTAGGTTGTTTATCCTCAGTATTTCCTTTTCGAGGCTGTCCATATAGTAGCTGACCTGGGCCTCCATAGACTTTGTGATCTCCGTATTGACGATCTCGAGTGCCGTGTTATAGATGACGATACCTATCGCGTATATCGGTACGAGGATCACAAAAAACACCGCAACGATCCGAGTGAGCACCGAACGATACCATTTTATGTTTATGCCACGCATAACTCCCCGACCGGCGCGTTAAACGCCATAGATCATCTCGATGCACTTCCGTCCGTCAAAACCCATCTGCACGATCCATGGCATGATCTTTGCCATAGACATAAAATTATCGTGATTGTACGAGGGATCGTAGTGGTTCAAGATCATCGAGAGCGCTGTTCCGTGCGTGCCGATTACAATCGTCTTGCCTTCGTAGCGGGTCAATACCTCTTTTAGCGCGTTGATGTTACGTGTTTGTACACTGCGCAGACATTCACCCTCCGGTGTCGCGTAGTCAAAATCATCCCATTGCCTCTTGGTATATGCATAAAAATCCTCTACCCACTCGCTACCGACCTTGCGCTCACGGAAATCTTCTATAAGCTCTATCGTATAGCCATATTTGTCCGCGAAATGCGCGACCGTGTCCACCGCGCGCTTGTATGGACTCGACAGCACTGCGTCTATACGATCCCCCTCGAGATATTCCGTCACAGCCTCACGATCCCGCATGCCCTTTTCGGTTAAAGGACGTATTGCTTCATCGCGAATGTTGAAATCGGATTCGGCATGTCTTATGAAGTATATTTTGGTCATAAATATCTCCCTTTCACCATTCATTCCTATACCACACATCAATCTCACTTTTCTCTGGCTTTTCAAACATCCCCAGAAATTTCTCCGCAAGATTATCGTCTACAAAATAATCATCATTCGTCATTCCGCCGTTTCGTTTCTGTATCCCACGCCTCCACACCTCATCAGCCACATCGATATAATGCCATTCGGGGACATAGCCATGTGTTTTATAGAACGCTGTGGCCTGATCGCGCTCCGTGCGTGTCCAAAACCCAAAGTCCAGTATTACATCTATCCCTGTTTCCAATATCTCAAGCGACTTTCCGAACAGATACCTCTCAGTGCTCTCAACGATCTCATCATGCTTTTCGCCGATATACTGCCCGAACAGCGCGAGTGTGATTTCATCGCAGGACAATAACACTGCACTGCGCTGCTCTATCAGCCGTCTCGCGTATGTTGTTTTTCCGCAGCATATCCTGCCGCATATCAATATCGGTTTAGCCATCCTAACCCCTTCTTTCCTATACCATACATTACCTTATCTGCCCCACCTACGTCGTCTGAGCCACATACATCCGACTATAGACCCCACCAAGTGCGAGCAGCTCATCATGCGTACCCTGCTCTGCGAGTTGGCCGTTTTCTATCACGAGTATCAAATCCGAATCCCGGATCGTCGACAGTCTGTGAGCGATCGCTATCGAGGTTCTGTCCTCCATGAGCGCTTGCATGGCCTTTCGGATCTTCTTTTCGGTCATCGTATCGACTGAGCTGGTGGCCTCGTCGAGTATCAATATCGGTCTGTTTACAAGTACCGCACGCGCTATCGTCAAAAGCTGGCGCTCGCCTTGACTCAGACTGCCCGCTCCGTCGCCTACTATCGTGTCATAACCGTTCGGCAGCCTTCGGATAAAATCGTCCGCATCCGCTATCTGTGCCGCATTTACGACCTCCTCGTCCGTCGCGTCCATACGTCCGTATCGGATGTTTTCGCGCACGGTTGTGTTAAACAGCGCGGGATCCTGCAAAACAACACTGAGCGCGTGCCGCAAACTGCTCTTTTTATAGTCTCGTATGTCCTTGCCCTCTATCTGGATCGAGCCTGCTGTCACATCATAGAAACGCGCCAACAAACTTATGATCGTAGTCTTACCAGCACCCGTGCTGCCAACAATTGCAAGCTTTGAGCCCGGCTTTATCGCAAAACTCACGTCTCTGAGTACGGGCACGTCCGCGCGGTATCCGAAGTTTACATTTGAAAATATTACCTCGCCCTTGGGATCCGTCAGCATTTCCTTATTATCTGTGTCGGAGTCCTGCGGCTCCTCCTGTTCGTCGATGATCTCAAACACGCGCTCCGCACCCGCGACCGCTGTTTGCAGCGTGTTATAAATATTCGCAATATCGTTTAACGGGCGCGTAAACTGCCGTGAATACAACAAAAACGTCGATATGGTACCCGTCGAGATTAGGCCCTGCGCGGCGATCAGACCACCCGCAAATGTCACAGACACAAAGCTCAGGTTATTGAGAACATTCATCAGCGGCATCAGCAAGCCCGATATAATCAACGCCTTTGTGCCGATACTGCACATATCCTCGTTTACCTTACCGAAATCCTCCTTTATGCGCTCCTCCATACAAAAGGATTTAACGACCGTAAGGCCCGATATGGTCTCCTCTATCGTGGAGTTGAGCCTGCCCAGCGTGGCCTGTTGTTGTTTAAACAGCACACGTGACCGCTTTGTGACCTGACCCGTGAATATTACAGCGATCGGCGATATGATCACGGCCGCGAGTGTGAGCCAAATATTTTGAAACAGCATTATGAAGAACACACCGACCACAGTCGCTATCAATAGCATCAATTGCGTAAGGGATTCCGAGATCGTCATCGAGATATTGTCTACGTCGTTTGCGAGGCGGCTCATGAGCTCGCCGTGTGGGCGCGTATCAAAGAAACCCAATGGCAACCTCTGAAACTTTCCGAACAGCGTCTTTCTCAGGTTCAACACGATACGCTGTGAGACCGCCGCGTTTATCCGACCCTGCAATATCCATATGAACGTGTTGCCGATATAGACACTTAAGAGTATAAGTATTATCTTCGTGGGCAGATCTCCGGCCTTTATCGTGTCTATCGCCCTACCGATCAATAGCGGTGTGATCATCGCGGTCAGCGCACTGCTCGCGGCCATACCGAAAACGATCAGCATGCCTACGCGCTCGGGTAAGATATAATCCCAGAGCCTCATCAGCGTGCCTTTGAGGTTTTTAGGCTTTACGACCGACATGCGCGCCTGCGGTCCGCGTGCGATACCCTTGTTTTCATCCCTCGTCGGGTCATACTTTTTATCCATTATGCACCCCCGCCCCTATAGCTGCTTCAGGCTGACCTATTTGCGACTCATATATGTCCCCGTATATCTTGCAGTTTAGCATGAGCTCGTCGTGCGTACCCATGCCATTTATGCGTCCCCTATCCATTACAATGATCTGATCTGCATTCATAACGGACGATATCCGCTGCGTGATGATAAAGCACAATGTATCCTTGCTGAAGCACCTGATACCGTCACGCACCGAGCGTTCGGTTGTCGCATCGAGCGCGGACGTGCAGTCATCCAAGATCATGATGCGTGGCCTCTTTATCAGTGCACGCGCTATCGCCAACCGCTGCTTCTGCCCGCCCGAGAGGTTCACGCCACCCTGCCCGAGCAAGGTTTCGTATTTCTCGGGAAATGATTCGATGTATGTATCCGCACATGCGGCCCGAGCGGCCTCGCGTATCTCATCGTCTGAGGCATCCTGCTTACCCCAGCGTAGGTTCTCGGCTATTGTGCCCGTAAACAATATGCTCTTTTGCGGCACAAGCGCGATCTGCGAGCGCAGCCTCTGGCTGTCGACCTCACGTACATCCACACCACCTACCGATACCGAGCCCTTGGTAACGTCATAAAAGCGCGGTATCATGTTCGCGAACGTGGACTTGCCCGAACCCGTTGGGCCTATGATGCCGATCGTCTGGCCTTGGCGCGCGCTAAAGCATATATTTGTGAGCGCATTATGTACTCCTTCACCCTTTGCGTATCTAAAATCAACATGAGAAAACTCAACGCCCTTTGAGAAGTCCGGCTCCTTGCTAATATCAGGCTCGGACAGTGTGGGCTGTTCGTCGAGTATCTCGTTGATACGCCCGGACGATGTCATCGCACGTACCATCATGTTGAAGATGTTTGAAATCATACCGAGTGTAAATATGATCTGGGTCATATAGTTGACCGAGGCCATGAGCTTGCCGATATCGGAGATGTTTTGCCTATACCCACCCATCCAGAGAAACACGATGATACCCATGTTGACCGTAAACGATATCAGCGGCATCATCGTTGCGGTCAACCGTGCAGCCGAGCGGCTGTTGTCCGAGAGTTCGGATGCGGTTTCGGCGAAACGTTTTTCCTCGTAGCCCTCGTTTCCAAAGACCCTGATCACACGTATCGAGCTTAGAAACTCACGGGTGATGCGGTTGAGCTTGTCGATGCTACGTTGCACCCGTGCAAAACGCGGATAACCAAGCTTGATATTCAAAAAGATTAATAAAAATGCGCAACCTATCACTGCTACCATTACACCCGTAAACTGCGGCACACCCGTGACGATAAAAAAAATAGCACCTATGCATACGATTGGGGATTTCACCAATATACGCATAGTGCCGTTTATAAAGTTCTGAACCTGTGTAACGTCATTGGTCAGACGGGTTATGATCGAGCCCGTTTCGAGTCGGTCGATGTTTTCGAACGAAAAGCTCTGCACCTTTGCGAAGGTATCGCGCCTAAGGTCCCGACCCACACGCTGTGACAGAATGCTCGCGCAGGTGCTGCGCACGATAGCGCAGACCGCACCAAACAACGCGACGCATATCATCACCGCCACGAGCCTCAGCACCGTCGCGGTATCACCTGTCGCGACGCCGTGATCCACGACATCGGACATAATCCGCGGCTGCAGCAGATCGCAGAACGCCTCCGCGGTCAGGAAGCTGATGCCGAGTATAAATATCCCTATGTATTGCTTGACATATTTAACTATCAACCCCATAAGCAATCATGTCCTTTCGCATCAACAGCCACGATCAACGGCATATCCGTGACGAGTAACCGCCTCACGGCTTCCGTGCCCAGCTCCTCATACGCCACTATCTCCGAGGCCTTTACACAGCCCGACATCAACGCCGCGACACCACCTATCGCAGACAGATACAATCCGCCATGCTCCACAATCGCATCCTTTACGGCCTGTGAGCGCTTACCCTTACCGATCATAACCTTTAAGCCGCGACCGATCAGCTCCGGCGCATAGATATCCATACGTGATGAGGTCGTAGGGCCTATCGATCCGACTACCTTACCCGGTCTTGGCGGCGTAGGTCCCGCGTAGAAAACAGCCTGGCCTTCAAACGCAAACGGCGGCATACCCGACGGCTTGGCCATATCCTCGAGCATGCGCTTATGGGCCGCGTCACGCGCCGTGTATATACATCCAGAGAGCAGTATCCTGTCTCCGGCCTTTAGGCTGTCTATTACATCCTGTGTAAACGGTGTGGTGATGTTCATCTGAGCACCTCGCTTCTGTGGCGTGTCGCGTGGCAGCCGATATTAACCGCAACAGGCAGCCCCGCTATATGTGTCGGATATGTTTCTATATGCACGCCGAGCGCCGTACAGTTCCCACCAAAGCCCCCTGGCCCCACGCCGATTTCATTTATACGTTTGAGCATACGGATTTCGACCTCGTGCCATTCACTTGAAGGACTACACGCCGGGTTTCTGGTGCCGAGTGGTCTCAATAGCGCCTTTTTACTCATGAGCGCGGCCTTTTCGAATGTGCCGCCTATGCCCACACCTACGATGATCGGCGGACATGGATTCCCGCCCGCATCCCTTACGCACTGTTCCACAAATGCCTCTATATCCTCTATACTTGCAGATGGATTGAACATCTTTATCTTGCTCATATTCTCGCTGCCAAAGCCCTTTGGTGCGATCGTGAGCTTGATCTGGTCACCGGGCACGAGCTCGTAATGTATCACTGCCGGGGTATTGTCCTTAGTGTTTACCCGATTTACCGGACATCCGACCACGGACGCACGTAGATATCCCTCCGTGTATCCCTGTCTGACCCCATCATTGATCGCATCTCCGATGAACCCGTCCGTCACACACACGTCTGAGCCTACCTCCGCGAATACCACGGCCATGCCCGTATCTTGACATATCGGTATACGCTCTGACGCTGCGATCTCGGCGTTTTTTAATATACTCTGCAACACCTGTTTACCGGTCTCTGATGTCTCGTTTTCGAGCGCCACAGCGACCGCGTCTTTTATATCGTCATTTAAAAAGTAGTTCGCGTCCATGCATAGTTGCCTTACCGTTTCGGTTATCCGTGCAGCCGATATCCGATTCATTTCACCACTCCAAGC
>CAZUNC010000130.1:0-6647 GCA_964621475.1 uncultured Defluviitaleaceae bacterium
CAACACAGGTACATCGGGCAGCGCCGCGACAGCCGCACCTGCTGCTACAGAGCAACAGACAGAAACCACAGCCGAGACATCGGCCGAAACGACCGGCGAGGAAGCTGCAGCGACTACCGAGAAGAAGCCGATGACATTTACGGTATTCTCAAAGGACTTAAACGCGCAGTATGAGGATTTCCAGAGCCCGGTCGCAAAGAAGATCACGGAGCTCACGGGCGTGACATTGAAGATGGAATACCCGGTAGGTGATCTTAAGGAAAAGACAGGCTTGATGCTCGCTTCGGGTGAGTACCCGGATATGATGTTCCTTTCGGGCGAAATAGGCCCGTTCGTAGAGGCCGGCGCTGTTATCGACCTCACGGACAGGATCATGAACAGCAAGTACATCATCAAGATGGTTGACGGTTACACAAACAGATTGAAGTATTCAATGGATGATCAAGCAATCTATACACTGCCGGGCTTCGGTTCGTTCGATCAGCGTTGGGAACCCGCGATGGGCTTCTGGCTCACGCACAAGGCTGTAAAGGCATCTGAGTATCCGCAGATCAAGACACTTGAGGATGCGGAAAAGATCATTTCCGATTATGTAGCGGCTAACCCGACCGTAGACGGTCAGCCGACGATCGGTCTCTCATTTGCGACAGATGACTGGCGCTGGCAATGCGCGGTAGGTAACATGGCTGCTTCGGTCACAGGCCTGCCCGACGACGGCAACTGGTATATCGATCCGAAGACCTATGACGCAACATTCAGGTTTGCGCTCGATAATCACAAGCAATATTACAAGTGGCTCAACCACATGAATGACATCCAGCTGTTGGATCCGGAGGCGTTCACACAGAAATATGACCAATACACAGCAAAGATCGCATCTGGCCGCGTAGTGGGCTTAACAGATCAGGCCTGGGAGATCCAAGAGGGTCTGAACGCACTCAAGGCAGCTAAAAATTACGAGTCGATGTTCGGTGTGTATCCGGTTCAGCTGGATGACACATATACGAGCGGCGACTTCATCGATAAGGGCTTTACAGCCGGTTGGGGTATGTCTATCTCCGATAGATGTAAGGATCCGGATGCGGCGTTCGCATTCTTGGATTGGATGGCATCCGACGAGGCTCAGATCCTGAATAACTGGGGTATCGAAGGCGTACATTACAATATTGAAAACGGCAAGCGTGTGATCCCGGACGATGAATGGAACAGGCGTCTGACCGATCCAGAGTACGGCAAGAAGACTGGTATCGGCGTATACCTGTATCCGTTCCCGGCATGGGGCAAGGGTGTGTTGGATCCGAGCGGTCAGTCATACTCGACCACAACGATCGACACCATCGTCAACAACTACAACGAAGTAGAGAAGGAAGTTCTGTCGAAGTACAGCGTAACGATGTGGAAGGATCTGTATCCGCAGGCCGACCAGCTCAACCGTGTAGACCCATGGGGTTACGCCTGGCAGATGACGATACCGGATACAAGCGAAGTACCCGTCATCGTTACAAAGATGCTCGACCTTACAAAGAAATATATCGCAGCTTCTGTATTGGCTAAGCCCGAACAGTTTGACGCGGTATGGGATGAATTCCAGGGCGAGCTGAAGAAAGCTGGCTTGGATGAAGCTACACAGGAGTATTCCAAGCTCATGAAGGACAGAGTAGAACTTTGGAAATAATCCACTAAGGGGCTGTTGCACATAGAAAACCTACCGCGGATTTGCACAGGATAGTTTAGCATCCGTGGTAGGTTTTTCTTTTGCAACAGCCCCTTTAATACAATTTGAGCATGTATGCATGGAGGTTTTATGGAAATGACATCATTGAACAAGGCGTGGGATATGTCCTATTGCGATTATGGCACATGGGATATAAATACGTTTGACAGAACAACAGCGATCAAATGTCCCGTGCCCGGAGCGGTACATATGGGATTAAAGGACGCGGGTATTATCGGGGAGCCGCTCGAAGGTATGAATATGCTCGATTGCGCGTTTGTAGAGGAAAAGGATTTCTGGTATACAACGCGTTTCGAGATGGCCGAGGGTTCTATCGGCGAGAAGGTCGTGCTCTATTTCGACGGTGTGGATGTAAATGCGGACTATTACCTGAACGGTAAGCGTATCGGCTCGTCTGACAATGCGTTCTTGGCGTATGAGTTCGATGTCACGAATATAATCGTCGTTGGTGAAAACGAGCTCACGGTGCGTGTGAACGAGGGACTAAAGACGATAAAGGCTAAGTCTGTAAACATGGACTACATGGAATTTTCTTGGAATCAAGAGGAAATCTACAGGACCTATATCAGAAAGCCGCAGTTCTGCTACGGTTGGGACTGGGCAAAACGCTTATCGACCTGCGGGATATATAAAGGGGTATATATCAAGAGCTATAAAGGTGCGTATTGGGGCAGCCCACATATCACCTGCGTGAATAATGCGAGTGAGAAGAAGGCAAACATAAATATCACGACGGATATCAATGTCATAAAGCCTGGCACATATAAGATCGCATACAAGATAAAAACGGACACACGCTATGAGGCTGAGCGTCTGGTGGCCATAGGTGAAACGGCACTCAACCTTGACGGTACGACAAGTTCTGACAAGAACCTCACTGCAACGATCCCGAACCCGCGTCTGTGGTGGTGTAACGGCTTCGGCGAACAATATTTGTACAACATCATTCTCGAACTGCTGGACCAAAATGGCAATGTACTCGACACGAGGACATACGACTACGGTATCAGGACGCTATACATAGAACAGAAGCCGATAGGTACGGACGGCGACAAGACCTTTACCTTCATATTAAACGGTGAGAGCGTCTATGCAAAGGGTGGAAACTGGGTACCCGTGGATCAAGTAATCGGACGCATCACACGTGAGAGATACGAGACCTTGATACAATGCGCGGTCGATATGAATATGAATATGTTCAGGGTTTGGGGAGGTGGGTTCTATGAGAGCGACGACTTCTTTGATCTCTGCGACAGGTATGGGATATTGGTATGGCACGATTTCATGTTCGCGTGTGGATATTATCCGGATTATGACGAGGATTTTGTTCAGAATGTAAGAAAAGAAGCCGAGTATCAAGTCAAGCACAAGCGCAATCGCACAAGCTTTGTGGGTTGGAGCGGCAACAATGAGAATTATTCGATGTATGAAGGGCATAAGAAGCATGTTGATAAGAAATTCCCGTTCTATGGACAGAGGATTTACGAGCAGGTGCTCGCACCTGCGTGCGCAAGCCTCGACCCACAGAGGGAGTACCGTCTGAGCAGTCCGTTCGGTGGATCGGATCCTGACGACAAGCGTGAGGGTGATCAGCATTTCTGGTATGTATATCAGCCCAATACGGGGATGCAATATGACTTCTTCCGGATATCGGATATGAAGTCCTCGTTTCTGAGTGAGTTCGGTGTGATCGCACCGATGAACCTCGAGTCGCTACAGCGTTGCTGCGATCCTGATGAGCGCTATCCACAGTCCAAGCAATGGTTGTTCCACTCAAACACGGGCGACAATTTTAATATGGTGTTAAATAAATACTTCGGCGTGGAAGAGCCCGACAAGAGCCTGAGTGTGGAGCAGTACATCCTGATGGGACAGGCGATACAGGCCGAGGTCATCAAGCAGGCGTTTGAAAAGTTCCGCAGTGAGAAGTTCCTATGCTCGGGCACGTTGTTCTGGATGTACTCGGATTGTTTCCCGACCTCGGGCTGGTGCTTCGTGGACTACTATTACAACAAGAAGCCGCTTTATTATCACACTAAAAAGGCATTCGCACCGATCGGTATATATTTTAAGGGCTTCAACCCGAACACGGACGAGGGCATGAAGGGCTACAAGACAGGTTCCGGACCGATAGAGGTCTTTGTGTTAAACGATAGGCTCGATAGTGCGCAGCTCGACATAAAATTCGAGGTCATGGATTTGTTCGGCAAGGTTTTAGACGCGCTGAGTGCGCAGACAACTGTACTGAAGAACGCGTCGGTGTCCGTAATGACTATCGATACATCGGCATATACGGCCAAGTATGATGCAGAGCAGATAGTGTTCGTCTGTACGTTAGTTGAGAACGGGATCGAGGTCGCGCAGAACAGATACTTCGCGGCTCCATATGGAAAGCTCGAGCTTAAGAAACCGAACATCACATGTGAGGTCATACAGTGTGACGGATATACACAACTTAACATCTCGGCGGACACATTTGTATGGATGTGTCATCTGCCCGGAACAGGGTTTGATAACAATGACTTTGACATCATACCGGGTAAGACCGTGGGGGTTAAGCTCTACGGCGTGAATGCAAAGGACTATACCTTCAACTACCTGAGTATGAACGACTGCATAGGGAGGTAAATATGAAACTGCCAATTAAAAACCCACAGCCCGATAGGGAGTGGTTCAAGCGTGTTATATTGGGACAGGAGATACCGAAGCGTCCGCCGCTTATTGAGTTGTTCTTGGACAGGGAGGTTTTACGGGAGGTTGTAGAGGTCTTTCTCGAACGCGAATGGGTCGAACCCACAGAGGATAAGAGCGCACGTGCGAAATACTGGGACAATTATATCGAGGCATATTATAGGCTCGGTTATGACTTTGTATGGATCGACGGTCGCATAAACTTCCCGACCAAATCTCGCGTATCGGACGATACCGCAGAGCTTACGCGCGGACAACGCCGTTGGGACGAGGAGGGGGACGGCCTCATTACTAACTGGGACGAATTCGAAGCCTATCCGTGGCCGAAGACGGATGCGTTCGATCTCTGGGATATCGAGTATGTATCGAAGCATCTTTATGAGGGTATGGGCATGTTTGTGTTCCCATGCAGGGGCTTTCTGGAAGTGCCGCTTGAGATCATAATGGGTTACGAGAACTTCTGCCTGCAATTGTATGAAGAACCGGAGCTCGTGAAAGCTGTATGCGACAGGGTCGGCGAAACCATCTTGGCGTTCTATCGTCAGCTCAAGGGCTTTGATAACCTGATGGGCTTCTTCCCGGGTGACGATATGGGCTTTAAGTCTCAGACGTTGGTTTCACCGGCTGCTCTTAGGGAATATATTCTGCCGTTTCATAAAAAGGCTGCGGAGATCGCACACGCGGGTGGGTATCTGTACCTGTTGCATTCCTGCGGTAATATCGATGCGATCATGCCCGATCTTATAAATGACGTGAAGATTGACGGCAAGCATTCGTTTGAGGATGTCATCATACCGGTTACGGAGTTTAAAAAGAAATATGGCGACAAGATAGCGGTATTGGGCGGGATTGATGTAGACAGGCTCTGCAGGACAGAGGAAAAGGCACTGCGTGCGTATGTGCGTGAGACTCTCGATGTCTGCATGCAAAACGGCCGCTATGCATTGGGCACCGGGAACTCGGTGGCCAACTATATACCGATAGGGAATTACTTGGCAATGATTGATGAAGGTTATCACTATGGGAGGTAAGACGATGAACAATCTACCGGCAAATCTGTCAACACTCGCGCAGAAGCGCGACTGCAAGCGCATGAGGGTGTCGTCCTACGATCGCACGGGCGGCAATAATGACAGGATATATATTAAACCCAATGAAACGAGGACCTTTGCGGAGCTCGAGGGTGCAGGATACATCACACATATCTGGATCACGTTTGGCAACGAGGGCGTACCGAATGAGCAGGAAGCGTTTAATCTGCGCAAGATCTATCTGGAATTCTACTGGGACGGCGAGGAAAACCCGAGCGTACAAGCGCCACTCGGTGACTTCTTCGGTATGGGTCATGGTGTAACAAGGAATTTCGTTAGTGAGCCGCTGCAGATGAGCCCTCAGGACGGTCGTTCATTGAACTGCTGGTTTGTAATGCCGTTTGCAAAGGGCGCAAAGCTCAACATCACAAATGAGTGCGACAGCACACTGATGTTATATTTCTACATTGACTATGAAAAGCACACGTCGATACCGGAGGATATGTTGCGTTTCCACGCAAAATGGAACAGGGAGTGCCCGACCGAGGGCAAATCCGAGAGCGAATGCGCATCCCACTCAGACTGGTGCTTCGGCGGTGAGAATAAAACCGGCGATGGTAACTATGTGATCTTGGATGCTGAGGGCGCTGGGCATTACGTGGGCTGCAACCTGAACATCCATAATCTGAACACGAGTACGCTCTGGGATTGGCCCGGAGAAGGTGACGATATGATCTTTGTAGACGGAGAACAGTGGCCGCCTAATATCCACGGCACAGGCACGGAGGACTATGTAAACATGGCGTGGTGTCCGAAGCAGGAATATAACGCGCCGTATCACGGGCTCATCTTGGGCACGGACGAGAACTGGAAGGGCAAGACCACATATTACCGCTACCATGTCAGGGATCCGATCACGTTTGAAAAGAGCATACGTGTGACGATTGAGCACGGGCATAACAACCACCGCAGCGACGATGTGTCGTCCACAGCGTACTGGTATCAGACGGAGCCACATGCTGCGTTTGGCAAGATGGCACCAAAGGAAGATCGCATGCCGATAAGTGAGCGAGAACTGCTTTGGAACGGAAAGATTGTTATGGAGAAATAACAGGAAGCGCCTAAGTGTTAAAGCTTGGTTAATGTTAAAAAGGAGCTATAACAAAAGAAAACATTTACCACGGATTTTC
>CAZUNC010000131.1:0-6617 GCA_964621475.1 uncultured Defluviitaleaceae bacterium
ACAACCGACTGAAGAAAAAGGCCGAGGATGGCAACAAACGCGCCCAAAAACTCAAACGCCTTGTTGAAACACCCGAAACCTTCCTTGCGACGATACAGATAGGTATATCGCTCGTAGGTCTCTTCTCGGGCGCCTTTGCTGCGCAGCAGTTCGCCGTGCATCTTGCTGCTATCCTGCATGGTTTGTTTAATTTTATCCCCGAAACAGCGTTGGTTACAATTTCTACGCTCGCAATAACGTTAGTATTGTCATATTTTACATTGGTATTCGGCGAACTCGTACCCAAGCGCATCGCTATGAAAAAGGCTGATGATATATCGCTATGGGCAGTTACGCCGCTTCTTGTTTTATCCGGCGCCGCAAAACCATTCGTGAAGATGCTGTCGGCTTCTACAAACGCGGTCGTCTCTTTGTTTGGAATAGACCCGCGCAGCGCTAACGAGGAGGTCACCGAGGAGGAGATCCGTCTATTGGTAGACGCGGGCGGAGAAACTGGCACAATCGACGAGGATGAAATGGAAATGATTAACAACATCTTCGAATTTAACGATAAAACCGCTGCCGACATCTGTATACACCGCACCGAAATGACCGCCCTACCCGTTGACATCACACCCGAGGAGCTCGTCGATGAGCTGAAGAATCTGAAGTTTTCGCGTATCCCGATATTCGAGGAAACGATAGACAACATCATAGGCATATTGTACACAAAGGATCTGCTCAAATTTTTGCTGTCCGGCACAGAGAAACACGTCGACCTTAAATACATAATTCGAAAGCCGTATTTTATCCCGTTTTCAAAGAAGGCTGATGACCTGTTTGACGAGCTGCGCAAGAATCAAATGCACATGGCCATCGTCATAGATGAATACGGCGGTACCCTCGGTATCGTCACAATGGAGGACCTGATCGAGGAGGTCATGGGCAGTATCTTCGACGAGCACGATGCACGAGAGATCCCGGACATCGTTACTATCGACGAAAACACCTTCACTATAAATGGCGCGACAGATCTCTCCGACGTGTCCGAGCTTCTCGACGTCGAGTTACCTGTGGACGAATACGACACGATCGGCGGCTTTATCATTAGTCTATTAGGCCGCATCCCGGCAGAAGGCGAACGCCCTGAAGCCGAGTTCAATGGCCTCTTGTTTAAGGTCGAGCAAGTCGAGGAGAAGCGGATATCGCTGGTGACGGTGTGCAGGGTGTAGGTTATGCACTGTATTAATATCTCTATCTGTGATGATGAAGCACTGGAAAGGGACTACCTATCCGCGTTGGTGCATAAATGGGCTGAACACAACGTTGTTTTAGTGCAGATATTTCCTTATGAAAGTGCGGAGAGCTTTTTGTTCAATCATGAAGAAGAAACGGTAATCGATATCCTTCTGCTTGATATTCAAATGAAAAACCTCGACGGTATTGGGCTCGCGCGTAAAATCCGACAAAAAAATGACATCATGCAGATCATATTCATCACGGGGTTTTCCGATTTTATCGCCGAGGGTTATGATGTTTCGGCTCTGCACTATCTGATTAAACCCGTTAATGAAGTGAAGCTGTTCGAGGTTCTGGATAAAGCGCGCAAGGTTCTGACTGACATCGAAAAGCCGCTTGTTTTAAATACAGACGGTGAAACACATTGTATCCCGCTCTCCGCTATCCGGTACATAGAGGTGCAAGGACACTATCTAATCATTCGCACAATCGGGAACAATTGCGATGCGACAGAGTATAAAATAAAAATGAATCTGTCAGCGATTCAAAAAACCTTAGGTAATGGTTTCTTTCGCTGTCAGCGTTCGTTTATTGTGGGGCTTAGGTACGTGCGAAGGATTACAAGAACCGCAATCGTTTTGGACGATATGACCGAGATCCCCCTTTCTCGCGGCCTTTACAACGCCGCGAACCAAGCAGTAATACACTTTTTTCCATAGATCCGCTTAACATGGGGGTGTTTATGCTCTTTAAACGCATGAACAAAAACATAGCCGAATACCAGAATGAATTGATCTCAAAGCATTGTGATGAGGTTGAAAACATCTATCGTCAGATGCGTGGCTGGAAGCATGATTATCACAGCCACATACAGGCTATAAAGGCATATATTGCACTCGGGCAGATAAATGAATTGAGCGGTTATTGCGACAGGCTCGAGCAAGACCTCCAATCAGTCGATACAGTGTTAAAAACCGGGCATGTCATGTTAGACGCGGTGCTAAATAGTAAGCTCTCCCTTGCAAGGCACAAGGATATAGAGGTCCATATCAAGGCTACCGTACCGAATGAGCTCAAGATAACAGACGTGGATCTATGCGTGTTGATGGGCAACCTATTGGACAACGCGATGTAAGCCTGCGAAAACAAGCAACCCGATGATAATCTTGAATTTGATCATCCGTTTATCCGCGTATATATCGGTATGAAGGGACATCATCTGTATATCTGTGTAACCAATACAGTCTTTAACAATAAAAAAAAGACCGGCCCGTTTCATGGCTTCGGTCTTGTTCGTGTTGATAAAATCTGTAGCAAGTACGGGGGTTATTGTAGCAGGAATAAAGAGCACGGCGCATTTACTACAGAGATTCTGTTGCCGGTGGGTTTAGGATGCCCGTAACCGCTTTAATCCTGCGTACACCCGAGGAAACGCTCTCTTCCTTGAGGATCTTGAAGCCCTCTAACTCTCCGGTGTTTGCTGCGTGTGGACCACCGCAAATCTCTTTGGAATATCCGTCTATTGTATAAACCTTAACCGTATCGCCGTACTTGCTTTCAAACACACCTATTGCACCATTTTCTTTGGCTTCCTGCACTGTCATCATTTCACAGATCACATCTATCTTCTTTTGAATAGCCCCATTCACAATAGCGGAAACCTCTTTTAACTCTGCATCGGTCACTTTGCGGTCAAAGGAAAAGTCAAATCGCAACCGTTCAGCGGTGATGTTGCTGCCACGCTGATAGACCCCGTCACCTAACACCTGGCGTAAAGCAGCATTTAATAAATGAGTGGCGGTGTGAAGCTTTGAAGTCTGCTCGCTGTTGTCAGCCATTCCACCCCTAAACTTGCTCTCAGCACCATTTCGTGAACGCGCTTGATGCTCTTTGAATTTTTCATTAAAACCGTCCATATCTACCGAAAATCCCTTTTCCGCTGCCAGTTCCTCAGTAAATTCAATAGGAAACCCAAAGGTGTCATATAACTTAAACGCAAGCGCTCCGCTTAAAACTCCTCCTTGCTCTATATCCCCAAAATACCTCTCGGCCTTTTTTAAGCCGCCGTCCAGTGTTTTTGTAAATGTCATAAGCTCGCGTTCAAGTTCTGCCAAGATGAATGAACGGTTGTCTTTTAATTCAGTGTAAACATCACCGTACATCGAGATCACCTTGTCGGAGAAATTACAAATATACTGTTCCCCACCCAAGCGTTTCAAATGGCGAATAGTACGCCGAATCAACCGCCGAAGAACATAACCCTGCTCGGTGTTAGACGGCACGATACCTTTAGGATCACCGAGAATAAATGTCGCAGCTCTGATATGCTCGCAGATGATCCGAAAAGATCGTTCATTTTCTGATATTTTAGAAACACCTGTTAGTTCCTCAACATAATTAATAAGCGGCAAGAAAAATTCTGTCTCATAAACTGAATTTAACCCGTTGATGACAGTATGCAACCTCTCAAGGCTCATACCTGTATCAACATTTCTTTGCGATAGTAATGAGTATGATCCGTCAGCGTTTTTGTTATATTCCATAAAGACATTGTTCCATATCTCCACATACTTGCCGCATTTACAAGCTGGCCCGCAATTATCAGAGCATTTAGGTACGCCGAAGTCATAAAAGATCTCGGTGTCCGGACCGCAGGGACCGGTGATCCCAGCAGGTCCCCACCAGTTATCCTCTCTGCCATAGTAAAAGATTTGATCTTCTGAAAGGCCATGTGCCCTCCAAATGTTTGCAGCCTCCTCGTCTCGCGGAATGCCAGCCTCACCCTCAAAGACAGTTACGGCAAGATTTTGTATCGGGATGCCGAGGGATCGTGTTAAAAATTCAAAGCTCATTGCTATAGATTCCTTTTTGAAATAATCTCCCAAGGACCAGTTACCGAGCATTTCAAAGAAGGTAAGATGAAAATCATCACCCACCTCATCAATGTCTCCGGTACGTACACATTTTTGAACATCAACTAATCGTTTTCCCAAAGGGTGTTTTTCACCAATCAGATATGGGATAAGTGGGTGCATACCCGCTGTGGTAAAAAGCACACTAGGGTCGTTGTTTGGCAGTAACGAGGCCGATGCTATTACCTTGTGTCCCTTTTCCCCAAAAAAGTTGATATACATTTGCCGCAGTTCGTTTGCTGTCATTGCTAACTCCTCCTTAATAAAAATTGAAAATAAAAAACGCCCCAAGCTGAAAAATCAACTTAGGACGAACATAAAGCCCGCGTTACCACCTATATTCAGAGTAAAAACCCTGCACCTTAGTCGATACAAGGAAGATTTCCATATATCGTCATCCCTTTATACGGCGGATATTCCGTCGAAGCCTACTGAGTTATTCACCGTTCGGTTCGCAGCTCCAAGACTGCTTCAATACCGCCTTTGTGAAAACCTCTCAGCAATGCGGACGCATTAGTTTTCTCTCTGTAACACAAGGATAGATATTTACTCTTTCTCTTCATAGCCTTTTACATATTCAGTTTTGTGTATTGTTCCATAGATATATGAAAAATGCAAGTGTATTTTATATTACGCCGTGTTCCTACGACACCGCCAATTCTTTTTGCATATATCGGAGATCGTTGAGTATGTCTTCATCCATGTAATTCGTCAGCTTAGCCGCCCGTTCTACATACTTTACACCCTCTGCACCCTTCCCTGCCTTTAACAAGCCAAGTCCTAAACCCTTGAGTGCGTATGGATCATCGGGCGCTAACTCGAGAGCTTTCATGTTGGATGCCACACATTCATCATAATTGCCGCACATAAATTCATTATATCCCTTGATTAATAATGCCTGTACATTTTCGGCATCCAACTCAAGTATTCTGTCAGAGATAAACGCCGCTCGCTGGTAATCGTTTTCCTGTGTCGCATGGTTCATCATATGAATTAATTTGGGCAAATCGGTTATTTCGCTATATTCTGCCCTCATCTGTTTCATGTTCTGATTATATAAACAGAATTGATTCTCTGAATATAAGTCCTTGTTCATCGTAAGACGTGTGTTTGGGCAACCACCTAAGCACTTGCTACCATAAACACATATATTGCAATCCCCTTTAATGTCAGTCTTTTTCATATGTGTACGCCAAACGAAACAATTCGGATCATTCCAAATATCTACTAATCGCCTATCTCTAATGTTACCCTCGACAAATTCCTTATCTCTAATGGATGTACAACCAAGAATATCACCATTATGCAGCAGCCCAAAACCCCTCATCCCTGCATTACATCCGTCCCAATTATCAGCGCGGCGCATTCCGAAGGTCCTTTGCCTTATCTCAAGTTCCTTCTTGGTATAGTATCCTATGCAGTCTGCCGGGAAGACATATATTCCGCCTTCCTTAGAGGATTCATAGCAAAAATCTAATAAGTAGCTGATCTGCTCCTTATCAAGCACCCAGTCGTTATTATGCTCTAGATTCCCCATCGGCAGTCCTATCTGTATCTGCCATGAATTTACACCAGCATTTATGAGAGCCTCTTTTAGGTCCGGAAGTATGTCAATATTTCTCTTGGTTATTGTCGTAATACAACCCGCAGGCACACCCTCTTCATTCAGTGTTTTATATACATCAAATGCATTTTTATAGGCGCCTTTTACTCGAATGCTATCGTGAATCTCCTCTGTTCCGTCTATACTTATAACAACAGTGGACAGCTTGCCTTTTATTTTTTTTACAAAATCCCTATCGACAAGTAATCCGTTGGTAATCATATTTGCAGTGACTCCCCTGTCAAACAACCTGTCAATAATATCTATAATGTCTGCTCTGGTAGTAGGCTCGCCGCCTGACAGGGTCACCCATTCTATATTTAAGTCTCTTAATTGATCAATTACATTAAATGCCTCTTCTGTGGTCAACTCATCGGGTAACGGCTTTTCACATGAGGAACCGCAATGTCCACAGCGCATATTGCAGCCCATCGTAACTTCCCAAACACATACCATAGGAATTCTACTCATATCTTACACCTCACAATATTAAAAAGGGGGATATAAATCCTCCCTTGTAACAGTTATATATTCATTATAACGAGACGTTTATCATTGCAACACAAAGCTATGAACAGTGGTTTACAGTGTACTTTGCACTATGCCATCAGCAAATGCAAAGTATTAAAGAGGTTTCTTGCATATTCATTATGCAGACATTATTTAGCCAATGCAGCTCGGGTGTGCATACTTATACGCCGGTACGAATTCGCCTACGCAGCTCGGATGCGCATACATATACGTTGCTACCGCTTCACCTACGCAGCTTGGGTGTGCATACTTGTATGCCGGTACGGTTTCACCTACGCAGCTCGGGTGTGCATACTTATATGCCGGTACGGTTTCACCTACGCAGCTCGGGTGTGCATACTTATATGCCGGTA
>CAZUNC010000132.1:0-6604 GCA_964621475.1 uncultured Defluviitaleaceae bacterium
ACTCTCGCAGACATCATTCGGGGTTTTGTCTGTAAACGCTTGTTTGTAGCATTCTGGGGAGAGTAATATTTTAAGCATCAATTCCCTCTCGCTATCCGAATACACACCAGAAAGATCAGTCACCGCCCGGCTGTCCACGTTCTCATGAACCTTTTTCAATATGGAGTTGATACGCGTGACGCAATACAGCAGATATACGCCGGTCTTACCCTCTGAGGACAGGAATTTATCCGTATCGAAGATATAGTCTTTTTGGCGGTGGTTTATCAGATCACCGAATTTAATCGCGGCCATCGCGAGCTGTTCCCCAGCCTTTTCAGCAACCAAATCCAAAAGCTCTGATAACTGCATCACCCCACCATCGCGTGTCTTATACGGCTTGCCGTCGCTTCCGTTTACCGTGCCGTTTATTACATGCATGAGCTCTGTCTCGCGCGGTATGATGCCGGCCTTTTTCGCACAACGGAACACCTGTGTAAAATGCATACTCTGCCTGTTATCAACGACATACCAGACGCGCGTGGGTGCGAAATCCCTTTGACGCTGTATCAGCGTCGCGAGATCCGTCGTCGCATATATATTGGAGCCATCTGATTTCTTTATTATCACAGGCGGTATCTCGGCCTTGTCTGTCTCTTCTGAGACATCCACAACCAAGGCTCCCTCGCTACGATACATCAGGTTCTGCTCGGTTAATATACTCAGTAGCTCATCGATATAAGGCCCAGAATTGCTCTCACCGTACCAGAGATCAAAATGCACATCGAGCCTGTCGTATACCTTTTTCATATCAGCGACCGACACATCGACAATCTTCTTAGCCATCTTTGTATAACCTTCATGACCCTTTTGCAGCTGTGCGGTTATATCCTTCGCCTTTTTCATGAAATCGAGGTCTTCCTTGGACTTCTTGCTCGCATACGGATATATTTCATTAAGCGTCTCGGCCGTCAGATCACCGCTCGTGCCACGCTCCTCCATCTCGGCCATTACAAGACCCATTTGCAAGCCCCAGTCGCCCAGATGCACATCACCGATAACCCTACATCCCATAGCCCTTGCCAATCTCTTAAGCGTCTCACCGATAACAGCCGTACGGATATGACCCACGTGCAATGGCTTCGCAACATTGGCGTTGCCGTAGTCAATGACGATCGTTTCTGATTGTCCGATCTGTGGTACGCCCAGATGCTCGTCATTATTCATCTGAGTGACTAATGCCGCGAGGTACGCGTCAGATAATGTAATATTTATGAAACCAGGTTTGACGGCCTCCGCCGAGAATGTACCGCCGCCGTTATTATTTAACGTCTCGGCTACCTCGGCTGCTATAACAAACGGCGCCTTTTTATGTAGCTTTGCACCCGCGAACGCGCCGTTGCATTGGAACTGGCAGAGGTCCCATCTGTCCGATACGGTCACAACACCCAGCTCCGCACCATATCCGCAGGCCTCAAAGGCCTTTCCGGCTTGCTCTGTCAGTGCTTCGATAATAGTTTTCATATACTCGTTTGCTTTCCTTCCTAAAAATATAAAAATCGACACGTTATAGCGTCAAAAAACGGGCACTACATCAAGGTACGCGTTGGCCAAGCCCGCCCGTAGCTATCGCATTGCCCGTTTTGTTTCTGCAGTACAACGAATACTTACCGTCTACGCTCAGACAGCAGTATAAAACGTATAAGGTTCAGCACAGCCGTGAGTGCGGCGGCCACATAGGTCAGCGCAGCGGCATTTAAAACCTTCTTTGCCGGTGTGATCTCATCGTCGGTCAAAAACCCCGTATCCTCAAGCATAGTTATAGCACGGCGCGAGGCGTTGAACTCTACCGGCAGCGTCACAAGCTGGAAAAGCACCACAGCCGAAAACAACACAATACCCGCCTGCAACATAAGCATACCTACATCACCCCTACCTGCAGACAGAAAGAGCCCAAGAAAGATCAGTGGCATAGCAAGCTGTGAGCTTATATTTACAACCGGAAAGATCGTATTGCGCAGATTTAACGGGAAATACATGTTATCGTGCTGCACAGCATGACCCGTTTCGTGTGCGGCCACGCCTATAGCGGCCAGCGACGCACTCGAATAAACGGCATCCGAAAGGCGCAGCACCTTATCACGCGGATCGTAATGATCCGTCAGATTGCCGGCTGTACGTTCTATCCTCACATCATGTACACCGGCCTTGTCCAGCAGCATGCGTGCAACATCCGCACCGGTATACCCCTTGCGGTTCGGCACAGCCGAATATCGTCTAAATGTAGCAGATACCTTGTACTGCGCATACAGCGACAGTATTATCGCAGGTATCAGCAGCAACATAGTCCCGTCATAAAACGGCCACATCATCATGAATAAATCTCCCCTTTTCCATAATCGGTCTGCCCCTCATGTAGTCGGCGGCACTCATGACCTTGCCACCCTGAGGCTGCAGCCTCGTCACCTTTAAGACGCTGTCGGAGGTCTTGACCCAAAAGCCATCCTTCTCGACTGACACTACAGTGCCGGGCTCCGCGTCAATGGTTTGAGTCATATACGCGGCATCAGGTAACTTTGTTTCGAATATTTTTAAGAAACGGTCTTCATAATGAGTATATGCCCCAGGTATCGGGCTCAATGCCCGTATCGTATCCCTTATCTGCCTTGAAGGCTGTCGCCAGTCTATCTGGGTATCTTGATTATTTATCATACTGGCATAGGTTGCGTGCTCGTCATCCTGCGGTGTGTATTGCGCCTTGCCGTGTTCTATCGCATCGAGCGCCTCCAACAGCAGATCCGCTCCGATCTGAGCGAGCCGGTCACGCAATTGCCCGAAATCCTCATCCACGTCGATAGCCGTATCTTTTGTTATGATAATATCCCCCGTATCGATGCCTTTATCCATCCTCATGATCGTGATGCCGGTCCTGTCCTCACCGTCCATGATCGCACGTTGTATCGGTGCCGCCCCGCGGTATTTTGGTAACAGCGAGCCATGCACATTCACACAGCCATAACGCGGCATATTTAGCACGGTCTCCGAGAGTATCTGACCATAGGCTGCCACGACAAATACATCCGCATCCAAACCTCTCAGAAGCTCGACGCTGTCCTTCCTGCGCAACCTCTCGGGCTGCAGTACGGTTAAATTCCTCTCAAGCGCATACACCTTTACAGGTGATGGTATGAGCTTTCTGCCACGCCCTTTTGCGCGATCAGGCTGTGTAATCACAGCAACAATCTCATGCCTTGATCGCTCACATATCGCCTGTAGGCTGTATACTGCAAACTCCGGTGTACCCATAAATACTATCTTCAAGCTTATTTCCCCTTACTGCGTCTCTCCGACAGCGTTCTCCTCATTTGTATCGGTATCTTCGTCCCTTGTAACCTCAAATACCTCTTCGGCCTTGTCCGTATATAAAATCCCGTCCAAATGATCGTATTCATGACAGAGTGCGACAGCAGTCAGCTCTGTACCCTCCACAATTTGTTCGTTGCCATTACGGTCCAAGCACTTGATCTTTACAAATGCGGGACGCTCAACCCTACCGTTATAACCCGGTACGGACAGACATCCCTCGTTGCGTGTTTGCGTGCCGCTCATCTCGATTATCTCCGGATTTATACATTCAAAATCATTTTCCCCAGTCGATACGATAAACACCCGCTTGAGTGCCCCGACCTGGACTGCCGCTATACCGATCCCCTCTACGGAATTCATCGTCTCGCGCATGTCGTCCAATAATGTAATAACGCTCGCGTTGATCTCCTTCACGGGCTTTGATTTCTTTCGCAGTATCGGATCATTGTCCGTTCTGATATTGCGTAATGCCATAAGATACCTCCAAGATTTTCACGGGACCATCGACGGGTCCATCGTGAGGCTGAATGTAAACTCGCTTAACTCATGGCTTTCCCTGAGCTTTTCCATCGTGTACAACACAAACCGCTTGAGCTTATCCTCATCGGCGGATTTTATGATGATCTTCCAGCGGTACTTGCGGTTGATACGCGATATAAACGCGGGTGCCGGACCAATCATCTCGAATAAATTTTTTTTATTATATGCCTGCATGATTTCTTTGAGCTTAAACAACATCACGATCAACGATTTTTCGCTTTCCGATGTCGCAAGTACACAGAATATATGTGTGTACGGCGGGTAATTCATCTGCCGCCGTAATGCTATCTCATATCTATAAAATTGTTCGTAGTCATTGTCCCTTGAAAGGCTTACCGCATAGTGCTCGGGGTTATAGGTCTGTATATACACATGACCCATGCTGTCCGCACGACCCGCGCGACCGGCCACCTGTGTCAGTAGCGAAAAGGTATTCTCTCCGGCTCTGAAGTCCCCGGCGTTGAGTGAGATATCAGCTGCGACAACTCCCACGACCGTGACATTCGGAAAATCAAGACCCTTTGCGATCATCTGCGTGCCAATAAGCACATCGGCCTCACCGTTTCGAAACGCCGTGAGTATCTTTTCATGACCGTTCTTGTTTGATGTCGTGTCCATGTCCATACGCAGCGTCTTGATACCCGGAAAAAGCTTTTCAAACTCCTCCTGCACCTTTTGCGTACCGACACCGAAATATTTTATATATTTTGAACCGCAAACGGGACAGAGCTTTACATTATCGGCTTTTGCGCCGCAGTAATGGCATATCAGCAGATCCCCTGCGATGTGATAGGTATAATTTACATTGCAATCGTCACATTTGAGTACATGTCCGCAGCTACGGCATGAAACGAAGGTCGAGTGCCCTCGCCTGTTTATAAACAGGATGCTCTGTTTGCCGACGCGGATGTTTTTGAGCAACGCCTCCGAAAGCTCCTTGCCGAAGATCGAGCGGTTGCCCTGCTCCATCTCCACGCGCATATCGATAATGTGTACATTTGGCGGCATGTTGTTGATGCGCGTCGGCATCGTATGCAACATAAGCCCGCCGCTTTTGGCTGCGAAATAGCTCTCTATACACGGTGTAGCCGAACCCAGCACCACCGTCGCACCTACAGCCTCCGCGCGTTTTATCGCAACTTCCTTAGTGTTATATTTCGGCGAAACCTCGGACTTGTATGTATGTTCGTGTTCCTCGTCTATCACGATGAGCCCCAAACGTCCAAACGGTGCAAATACCGCCGACCTCGGCCCTATCATGATCGAGACATGGCCGTCTCGCGCACGCTTCCATTGATCATAGCGTTCAGAATCGCTCAGACGACTGTGTGTCACCGTTGCGAGCTCTCCAAAGCGCTTATAAAAGATCGCGACCGTCTGTGGTGTCAACGCTATCTCGGGCACAAGCATAATAGCCTGTTTACCCTGCTTCACAACGGCCTCGATCAGCGTCATGTAGACCTCGGTCTTGCCGCTGCCCGTAACCCCGCGAATCAAATGATGATGCTTGTCTCCTGCCGACAGGATATCCTGTACGACACGATTTTGCTCCTGCGTCAGCGTTGGTAAAGAATATTTGAACCCCCTTGAGGGCTGTGGGTTTCTGAGCATGGTCTTCTGCCCATACTCTATCAGACCCTTTGCCTCGAGGGTCTTGATCGGTGAATCGGTAATACTAAGAAGAAGCTTTATATCACCAACAGGCATTTCGCCGGTTTCGGATAAAAGCTTCAAGACGGACTGCGCATGTGAAGAGAGCCTTTTTTTTTCGACAGCGGTCTCGCCGCTCGACGCAGTTAGCCTCGCCGTTTTTATTACCAGATCCTTATGCTTTGCCGTCACGCCGCCCGGTATGATGCAGCGCAGGCATTCATAGAGCGTCGTGTAATATTTATCCTTCATCCATAACGCAAGCTCAAGCATTTCCCGTGAAAAGACGGGCTGTGTATCCAAAAGCTCGGCCATTGGTTTGATGCGCCTCGCGTCTATGTCCGTGTCTTCTGACAGTTCCATTACTACCGCATGCACACGTTTATTGTCGTTTCCAAACGGTACGAGCACACGTGTACCGGGTTGCACGAGCGCGGCAAAACGCTCCGGTATCTCATAATGAAAACAACGATCCAGAGCGGACGTCTTTGCAGCTATGACGCATTTAGCATATCTTCTGTCGTTCATTATTTATTACTCATCATTTATTATTCGTCTTTAAAGTCATCCTTGAGCTCGCTTTTAAAGTCGTCCTTGTATTCCTCATCAAAATCAGTCACCTCTACATCGGGCAGCTCATCTGCGAAATCATCGTCGTACTCGTCGAGGTCAGCATCAAACAGCTTATCCTCGTCATGATCTATACTATCCGCTTCCTCATCGAGTTCATCGATGAGTTCCTCGTCATAACCGTATTTCCCCTTATAACCATCATGATAGTCGTCTTTTGCGGCGAGTGAGGTAATGCCTGAATAATAGTTTGAATACGCGCGTTCATAGGTGTTTTCGAGATCATTCGGATCGACACTGAGGCGTAGCTTGCCCTCAGCCAGTTCCTTCACAGCTAAAGAAACGGCCTTGTCTGTTTCCACCGATGCGAGCGGTTTCGCCCCATCTGTCAGCTGCCTTGCGCGTTTTGCGGTCATCAGCACAACGGTGTATCGATTGGCTATTTTATTATCAAGCTCCTGCTGGCTTACGATTACATTCATGAGATCCGAATATGACG
>CAZUNC010000133.1:0-6575 GCA_964621475.1 uncultured Defluviitaleaceae bacterium
GATGTATCCTTAACATTATTTAACCGCACCAGCAGATACGGGCACGCGTCACGCGCATACGAAAGCACATCCTGCGAAAAACCCGGTAGCATTTTATCGATAAATAGGTTCCAGTTTTGCACGAGCTCTATAAAACCGTTATAGGAATCGGAGTGCGTGAGGGATTTATATTTAGCGTATTCATGCCGCTGCCACTGATATACGATAGCCTTTGTATACGCCACCTTAGGCGAGCACAGATAGATATCGGCCAAGAATAATAAATCCTCTGCCTGAAAGCCGTTGATAAAACAAATTGTGTTTCGTTCCAAAAATTCGCGGCGGTATATCCTGTTCCAGATGGAGATATACGAAAAGAAACGCTCGAAACCCGTGCCTTTATTACTTATCGAACAAAGTACGGAGTTTCCGCTGTCAAACTGCTCGATAAACGATCCGACTACGACATCGGCTCGAGATTTTTCGATCTTTTCATATAAGACGCGGAGCGCATTGTATGTAAGCAGATCGTCTGAGTCGCAAAAGGTCACATACTTTCGCGACGCATGCTTCAGTCCCGCGTTTCGTGCTGCGCCGGGTCCTAGATTATTTGTGCGTATGCATTTGTAGACAAAGCCGGATCCACATGCATGCTTGTGTATATCGTCCTCCTGAACCTCCGAGCCGTCCATAACAAATATGACCTCAAAATCCTTAAACGTTTGATCCAGCAGGCTCTCTATAGCCTCCTGCAAAAATTCCTTTCTGTTGTCGATAGGCATAATCACGGATATCATTTCGTCACCACCACCACTGGGCGCACGCCGCATTTAGCCTTGTGCTTACTGTATCCGCTCCTATGTAATGCCCCGTGATAATAAACCGTTTGCGCATAATTCTTATTCGTTTCGCTGTCATCAATTAACCACCATGCGTTACTCTTTGGGGTGCGCTCAGATGTAGACATCCCATATCCGATGCTATGCGGTTTTATGAATAACGGCTCCTCAATATCCTCCGTCTCACGATCTGTTGAAAGCAGACTAAGCCTCGATGCATCCAATAATGTAACAGGGACACTTGATATGATCGCTCGTTCAGCCTTTGTGAAGTATGTGTTCAGGAAATATGTATTTAACCATTCGTTAAGCTCACATCCATTCCATGCGACCTCTGACGGCTCGTGATGAAAGCGCCGCTGTGTGACGATTTTTTTGCTGATATACAACGCTGTGTGCTCGGTTTCGGATATCTTAATCCATTCCAGCGGCTCGCCTTTGCCCGATCTAAAACGATATCGCCCAAGTATCCCCTTCTCACTCAAAAAAGCCCTTGCCACCTCTGCCTCCGCTTTATTCTCGAGTGTCATCACAGCGCTTTTCTTTTCACGCAGTCGTATATCCAATAACCGCGTGAATTCCACTGTCGAAACGGTCTTACGCTGCATGAAGTATTCATTGAGTATGCGACTCAAATCCAATGCGCCATACAAATTTTTATGTGCATCGAACTTGGGCCATCTCTGATCCGGGCACCACTTCAACCCGTTGTTTGCCCAGTAGATCTCATTGTTGATCCCGTCTATAGATTTGGATGCCGCATCAGCGGCATCAGCCTCCGACATCTCTGTCCCGTAATATCGCTCAATCAGATCATTAAACGCATATACCGTGTCCACAGACGGCGAGCGTCCGAGCAGTTGATGCATACTCAGATACACACCGTCATAGACCAGCAGTTCCGGCGAATATTTCTTATAAAAGCCTTTAGAAAAGCAATATGTCTTTAGATGGACGCTAGCCTCGTTTTTATCGCCCTTGTAATGCTCGTTTTCATGAAAAAAGGTCGGTATCGCCGCGTATGGTCGTGTAAACAGCAGGATATTAATACCCGAGCGGTTAGGCCTGTTGATGTTACGGTATTCAACCACCCGTTCATGTACGGGCCCCACATCCTTTTTACCCGAGTACTTTGTCCAAAAGGTATACTCAAAAGGCCTGTATTCGTAGAAGCCGTTTACAATCTTTTGCTTATCATAAAACAGGCACAATGGAAACCGCTCCATCAATTCCATGATGCCCGGGATCTCTTTTTTGGCCGTTATCATCAGCTTTAATATATTTGTAAACGTCAGCGCGGGATCGATCACATGCAGCAGCGATGTGAGCAGTGAGGCATATAGCTTTATATGCATCCCTGGGAACACCCGTAACTCGAATGCGTTCATGACAGAGCCCGCACCCGCCGTATCGTTTATATATCCCGTTATCGCCTCAAAGGTCTCTTTTGTATGATCGCTGTCCCGATGTGTGTTCAGGAAACCATATAAGCCGAGCGCAATGCTTTGTTTATAAAACTTATGCAAATGCCACGAGCTGTTATACAGGCAGAAGAGCAGTAACCCGAACGGCGCATGTGATCGATCAAAATATCCAAACGGCCATGAGCTCAGCCTACTCCTTAGTACCTTGATCGATGCATCTATAGTTTCTATCCTACTGTGCTCCGACGAAAGCAGTTTTACCTCTTTTTCATCGAGATACCTAGTCTTGGCTATTGTGACAATCGCGTTCCGTTCTGCGACCAATGAGTTATGATGCTCAACATCGATATTGTATTCATTCGAGTATGCTTCCTTATTGTGATCATAGAACGCTACCTCATCGGCAAAATGCTTTGGCGTGCAGCCGATCAGGTAACATTTCGCGAGAGCTGCAATGTTCCAACCACAGAGCGAGATATAGTCTTCCTTTTCGGGTTCGTCGATGCTTTCTTCATCTATAGCGTATAGGCTATCCATCAAATAGCCCCATAAGGTAGGCTTCATCAGAATATTTGGCCTCAGAAAGCATGAAATGGCCTTTGAGAGTCTATCCTTTTGCATCATTCCGCGCCTCCAGTTTCCTCAATAACGCGTCCAACAACCCCCTGAAATTTACAAGCGATGCCAAGCCCTCTCTGACAGCCCGTGCAAGCATGTCGCTCACATCACCGGATACCGTTTCCAGCTCAACGGAAAAACCGTCAATATCCTCATCCTCAAGAAAGATACAATTTAGCCAAAACACCACAGGGTTCTTCTTTAAAAAAACGTTCAACCTCTTTAAATCGTTCCCCTTCGATAACTCAGCGGCTTTTTGAAGGTTTGTATGCGCGAGGCTGTAATCCCTTTCATACTCATCAAACAGCGACAATACGCTCTTGCGTATGATCAGCTCGGGTGGCGTGTCGAAGGTTTTACTGAACAACTCAACGCCTGTCTGCGCCTTTTGGCCTACCACGATGTTGTCGTAATAATGAGCTGCCGGGATCAAATCGTCCGTTTTCAAACCCAGTGAGGTTTGCTTTGCGTTCTGGTAGTTATTCATTGCACACAGTCCTTTCTGAATTTGTGCATGGATACCAACGCTGCGATTTCCAGTTCCACAAGACCCAGTTCCGTTTCAAGGCCCGCTTCCTTTAAATACAGTGCCTGACGGCTCAACGCGTCCAAAAGCTCCCGCGGGTTCCTCTCAGCCCTACAAAGCCTCACACGCTCCCTTGCATAACGTGTGGCTTCCCCGAGATCATGCTGTTGATATGATATGTCGGCGAGGTTCGCGAGCGCCACATTCTGCCCTTCAAACAGCTTGAGCCGTTTAGCCAAAGTCAGTTTTTCTCCGAGTAATTCTTTTGAGCTTTCGTAGTTTTTCCTGTTAAATTCAAGCAGGGCTTGATTGCCTAATACGATCTCAAGCCCCGCTTCATAACCGTATTCGGTGCATATCTTACGCTGCCGTTCCAATATTATCTCAGCGTGGGCTGGCTCCTCATTGACAGTTACTACAAACTGGCCGCTTAAAGCCGAAAATATCCCATGTTGGTTATTTGTCTCGCGGCACAGGCGTTCCTGCTCCCTATAACATTTGATCGCTCTGTCGGTTTCGTTCATCTTCAGATAGGCGTTACCGATATTACCTATGGCGGCCTGTACCCCATCGGGATAATGATGCTTTAGAAAGACCCGCTTGGCATCTCGATATTTTCTGATCGATCCTTTATATTCATGCCTGTATGTCATCAAAAGCCCCAGGCTCGCGAGTGCTCGCGCGTATTCGATCTCGTCACCTGTTTCGATGCACAGCCGCCTCTTTTGTTCGAACACATCCTCCGCTTGCTTATAGCTCCCCGTCCGGATATGCATGTTACCCAGTAGCGATAAGGCCTTTAGCTTCAGTTCATTAGTGATGTTTTCTTGTGCGAGCAATCGATCTATGATTAGAGCGGTTTCGTTGAACCTGCTTAACCGATTGCAAAACTCCGCGACCGCGAAATACTCTTCACCGTTTACGCGCTTTTTGTTTAAAACGCTCTGCACGAGCTTTTTTTCATTTTCGTTTATATATGTAAAGTAATATATCGTCTGATACGGGTTTGATCGCCACATCCGCGTGAATGTCGCCGGATCATTGATCATCCGCCTGACGCGTCCGTATAACCTCAAATCCGCATAGAGCGACAGGACTTGCCACATGCATCGGCTTTCATTCATTGAGCCTTGTAGCGTCTGTAGTATCTTTTTCTTTGCGCTTTTATTTATATCAGCGTATTTACCTGTCTTTGCTTTTATATAACGTTTTTCGACTGCGTCCTTAAGCGCGTGCCCGCAAAAGTAGAAGATGCCGCCACTTTCAAGCAAATATGGCTTTAAACTATAAAAGGCAGGATACCAACGGCCTTGTTCCAAACATAGTGTGTCCATTAGCTCCTGCTCATTTAGTCCTGTATTGCTCGCATATAAATATGCCAAAATAGTGCTAATCAATTCCGAGCCGTGTTCTTCCTCAAGTCGTATCAATACCCTATCAAACAACGCCAACATATTTTCGGAATTAATGTAGTAGAGAATCCTATCATACAGCGTCTCGAACGAATTCCAAACTGTGAGTTCTGATAGGAGCGTGAGCAAAAACATCGGATTCCGCGCGACCTCAGCGGACAGTATCGGCTTATAATAGCGCGGGTCCAGCTTCTTGCCGTAGTTCTGCAGATGATTATGGATGACTGTGCGTATCTCATCATTTCGCAATGTCTTGATATGTATTGTCCTAACCTTTGGACGCTCCGCGATCAGCTCCTTGGTTCTTTGATCGTTAGATGTGAGCACTATACTCACATGTTGCGGTATGCGGGTCGGTATCCATGAAAAGCCGTACTTGCTGTCATTTGTCACCTTCTCAACATCATCTATTACGATCAACACATGGCCGAGCAATTTGCCGGCCTCGCATAATATCGTTGTAAAGCCCGCGATGATCTCAGCATCGCTCTCCGGTGTCGGGTATGAAGTCCCGAGCCTCGCGGAGAGTTCATTTATCAAGCGCCTCAGTGTAAAGCGCCAGTCACTGCCCGGTAGCATCGCGTCCTTAAAGCAGAAAAAAGAAAAGCCTTCTTTATACTTTGCTTCCCATTTTGTAATAACTGCGGCCAGAAATGCGGTCTTTCCTACCCCTGCGGGCCCATCTACAAAGTAGAGCCTCCCTTGTCTCGGGTTCTCATTTATTATCGCGTTAAGCTCCTTTTCCCTGCCGCAAAAATGCCCGCCGTGACCTGCCATATAGAATCGTTGCTTTTCATTCTCGATCTGATATTCGTCCTTATTCGCCTGTATCGGGAAATCCTGTTCGATGTACGCGGTGAACTGCTCAATAAAAAAACCTGCGATATCATCTACCGCGGCGTATCGCAGCAGAGGATAGTCCGACATTTCAATTTTTTCGCGCAGTAAGGCAAGCCGCTGCTGCGACTGAGGGCTCTCGCTCGACACCGCATCGGCGGCCTTGATGCAAAATATCGCTCGAGCTCGCTCCCCCGAAAACGCTCCGCTTACGATCTCGGCCTCGGTAACAGAGATATCCGGCTCGAATACCCGATCCGCGTTTACATAGAACTCGATGGGTGGTATCCAACCGTAACGGTTACCGATGATGCCCGCAAAATATGGTCGGCAGCGCTCGATCTCATCCAGACATATCTTCAGGGTCTTCTTTTCCTCGGAATCCTCTTCCGTGATGCCCCAGCGAAGATCTATCCCGATGAAGCGTAGTCCACGCTTGCCGCAGAACTCACGCAGATGAGGGAATACTATTCTATTTAGTAGATCCCTTTCGTCAGTCATATCCTGAAACGTTGAAGAGACAAACAAACGAATTGTATTATTTTCCATGCCCCCATTATAGATTATGCAAATCGTTCATGCAAGGTTTTACATGAGTCGTTCCAGTAGCCATGTTCATAGGACTATATATTTAGTTGTACAAAAAAATAAGGCTGCCAAGGTTGAAGTTTCAACCCTGACAGCCCTTTTAAAGGTCTTTAGTATTACGCACTATTCGTTAGCTACATTCAAAACTGTGCGTCTGTTGTATGTGCCGCAAGCACGACAAGCTCTGTGTGCACGCATGATCTGACCGCATTTCTTGCATGTTACTAAACTCGGCATAGATATCGTAAAGGTAGCAGCTCTGCGCTTGTCCCTTCTTGCCTTTGAGATTTTACCCTTTGGGCAAATAGCTCCCATCTATATAACACCCCTTCCTGTCACTTATGTTGTACAA
>CAZUNC010000134.1:0-6572 GCA_964621475.1 uncultured Defluviitaleaceae bacterium
CCCTTACGATGAGCGTGTTTGACAAATATGACGCGGCACCGCCCGAGGGCTTTAGACTGATATGCGAATCCAAACGTTACAGCTTTTTCGTAGAGATCGCAAAGGATAACAAGCTCACCGACATGACCGACCACGCGATCTTTAACGTGATCACCGTAAACGCGTCGGATGATCGGTTTTTGAGCGGGCTCATCGTGCTGTCGCAAAACGACACGCGCATATATCGCGACAGGATATTTACGGACGGCAAGCAATTGAACACGCAGGTTTATAAAAACGGAAATAGTGTATACCTACCGCTAAGGGATGTATGCTCGGCGTTGGGCTTTAGGATAAACTGGCTTGCGGATGAGCGCGCGATATCCGTTGCAAAAGGTGAGCAATATGTACTGTTGTTTACCGATAAGCAGCGTCTAAACGGTGGTATTGAGGTAGTGATGCACGATGGTAAGGCCTACGTGCCCGCGTTATTCTTTGTTTCTAAGCTAAAGCAGGACGCGGAGATAGATGAGTACGGCAATGTGTTTATATATTCAGGGGGTAACTGATGCTGTCGGGAAAATGGTATATAGGCGACGAGAATTTAGCGGATGCGCATTCGATACGTCGTTGTGTGTTTATAGAGGAACAGGGCATCGATCCCGCTATTGAGATGGACGCAGATGATGCGTTTGCATTGCATTTGGTTATATATGACGAGGAAATACCCGTGGCTACCGCACGTATGCTCACGGAATACACCGACGATGGAAACGAAGCCGTTATCGGCAGGGTTGCGGTACCAAAGGATTTAAGGGGTAAAAAATACGGCGATTTTGTTATGCGTGTGATGATACGCACGGCATTTGATATGGGCTTTAAAAGACAAATAGTTCATTCACAGACGGCTGTGAGGGGATTTTATGAACGGCTCGGCTTCACGCCCGAGGGGGACGAATATATGGAGGCCGGCATACCGCATATAACGATGGTACATATCGGTGACATCGGGTAAAAGGGGATTTTCGGGATGGAATATATAGTAATCGATGGTAACAAGCCCTTAAGAGGGGATGTTTACATAAACGGGGCAAAGAATGCCGCTGTTGCAATGATACCGGCAGCGATAGCCTGCGGTGGGATTTGCGTAATAGACAACCTGCCCGATATAGAGGATGTGCATGTGCTGATCGGGGCGGCTCAGACGATCGGTGTCAAATGTGAGTTTATGGATAAGCATAAGCTGCTCGTGGACAGCTCTAACATCACAAGCTGCACAATGAATTATGACAGCGTAAAGCAGATGCGCGCATCGTATTACCTACTCGGTGCGTTGCTCGGACGCTTCGGTCAGGCCGCTGTGCCGATACCGGGCGGATGTAATCTCGGCGTGAGGCCTATTGATTTACATATCAAGGGCTTCGAGGCGCTCGGTGCCAAGATCGTACTGGAGCACGGAGTGATACATGCGACCGCGGATAAGCTTGTCGGCACAAATATATATCTGGATTGCGAGAGTGTGGGTGCGACGATCAATATCATGCTCGCGGCTGTTTATGCCGAGGGTGTCACGATCATCGAAAACGCCGCAAAGGAACCGCATGTTGTGGATACTGCCAATTTCTTAAACATATTGGGCGCGAAGATAAAGGGTGCAGGTACGGATACGATACGCATCACGGGTGTAAAGGCCTTGCATGGTGGAGAGTATACGATCATACCGGACCAGATAGAGGCCGGCACATATATGATAGCCGCCGCGATAACAAACGGCGACGTGACGGTGAAGAACATCATACCGAAGCATATGGAGTCGCTGAGTGCGAAGCTTGTAGAGATGAACTGCAAGGTCACAATCGGAGATGACGAGATCAGGGTATCGAGAGATGGCGAGCTGATCGCCGCGAATATCAAGACGATGCCATATCCGGGTTTCCCGACGGATCTGCAGCCGCAGATCACGACGATGCTGACGCTCGCAAAGGGTACGAGCATCGTTAGGGATAATATCTGGGACAGATTTCAATACATAACGGAACTGAAGCGTCTCGGCTGCCACATAACGGTAGAGGGTCGCGTGGCGATCGTAAAGGGCACCGGCAGTTTGACGGGCGCTCAGGTAAATGCAACGGATCTGCGCGCGGGCGCGTCGCTTGTGATGGCGGGTCTGGCCGCGGACGGAACTACAACCATAGGTAATATAAAATATATTAAGCGCGGATACGAGGCGATTGTTGAAAAGCTGCGCTCGCTGGGCGCGGAGATCCGCATAGAAGACAGACCGGAGAACGGAGAAGGCGGCAGATGACAGAGCCGTACGAGGTAGTGTTTTGCCCGATAAACAGCGGGTCAAACGGCAACTGCACATATATTGCATCGCAAAGCACGGGGATATTGATAGACGCGGGGCTGAGCGGTAGGAATATCGAGACGCGGCTAAAGCAGATACACGCGGATGCGAGGGATATATCCGCTTTATTTATCACGCACGAGCATTCGGACCATATTTCGGGTGTGGGGGTGATGTCGAGGCGTTACAAGCTACCCGTATACGCAACGCCGAACACATGGCGATATCTGAACAGGCACCAGCCGATCGGGAAGATCGACGAGGCATTGAAACGCGAAATTTTACCCGGGCAGACTATATGCGTAGGGGATATGGACATCACGGCATTCGATATACCACATGATTCCTCGCAACCGGTCGGATATAGCGTCTGCGTGGGTTCCGATGAAAACGGAAAAAAGCTCTGTGTCGCTACAGACATCGGACATGTAACAGACGAAATAAGGACACAGCTATCGGGTGCGGACGTGATGCTTATTGAGAGCAATCACGATGTAGAGATGCTATTGAACGGGCGTTATCCGCAGGCGTTGAAGGACAGGGTCATGGGTAAGCGTGGGCATCTATCGAACGAGATGGCCGGGGCTCTACTGTCCCAGACCTATTCGGAGCGGCTAAAGCATGTATATCTCGGGCATCTGAGCGAGGAGAACAACATCCCGATGATCGCGATGGACACAGTCAGAAACATCCTCGATATACACAATATCCCGCTGCGGTCACTGCGTATCGCAGACAGGTACGGGGTCAGCGAAGCTGTAAGGATATAATCGGGAGTGTATAATGAAGAATTTTAACTGGGCAGTGTTTTTCGGATGCTGTGTAATAGGTATAAGTATTTTTCTGTCGGGTAAGATGATAGCTGGGAATATGCCCGGCACAACACATGTGCCGAGTAGCTTGTCCGTCACGACTACAGACAGTACAATGCGGTTTTCTGAATATATGTCTGAATATGAGGCCGCCGCTTTTTTGATGATGAATACGGATGATTTTATATCATTCATCAAAACCGGTGAGTTGGACGGCACATTTACAAAAATAAAAGGGAATTATGTCTTCAAGAAAGACAAGCTCGAAGAATGGATAAATAAAAGGATAGATAATGAGAGCAATGGGAGTAACTGACATGCAAACCAATATGCCTATACGGATTTTATGTGTGGGAAATTTAAAAGAGGATTATCTGCGAAAGGCTCAGGCTGAATGTATAGAACGCCTGAGTAGTAGGGTCAGTGTTTCCGTTACGGAGATAAGCGATAAGCAATCTGGTTCAGATGTCGAGGTTGAAGGTATAGATATATTAAAAAAGATATCTGCAACGGATTACACCTGTGCAATGGTAATAGAGGACAGTAATAAGCGTAAAAATACCAATAGAACATTGTATTTTGATATTATCGGAAAGGCATTAGCTGCAAACAAGCAGCGTATCACATATATCATCGGCGGCAGTAATGGTCTTTCAAAGGCCGTGTTATCCGCTTCTTCCACACAATTTAGCCTTACTCGTCTGACTTTTCCGCATCAATTGGTGCGGATTATTTTATTGGAGGGAATATGCTATGAGACATTTAATCGACCCGACGGATTTGTCATTGGCTGAGATCCAGCAGCTCATTGAGGTAGCCGAGGACATACAAAAAAATCCGAAGGATTATGCGCAGCGCTGTAACGGCAAGATTATGGCAACATTGTTTTACGAGCCCAGCACACGCACACGCTTGAGTTTTGAGTCCGCGTTTATATCGCTGGGTGGGAATGTAATAGGCTTTTCGAATGCGGATTCGAGCTCGGCATCAAAGGGAGAGAGCGTAGCGGATACGATACGGATGATATCGTGTTATGCGGACATCTGCGCGATACGTCACCCGAAGGAGGGTTCCGCACTTGTAGCGTCGATGTACTCGGGTATACCCGTGATAAACGCGGGGGACGGCGGGCATCAGCATCCGACACAGACACTGACGGACATGATGACGATCTATGCATCCAAACGAAAGCTCGACGGTTTAACGCTCGGCATGTGCGGCGACTTGAAGTTTGGGCGTACCGTGCATTCGCTGATAAAGACCCTCGCACTCTATAAAGAGAATAAATTCCTGCTTGTATCCCCGTCGGAACTACGCGTGCCGGATTATCTACTGTCATATATTACAAAAAATGGCTGCGAATATACCGAGGCTGAGGATTTGGAAATGAATATCGCTAACATGGATATCCTGTATATGACGAGGGTACAAAGAGAGCGTTTCTTTAACGAAGAGGATTATGTGCGGTTGAAGGATACCTATATACTCGATAAGCAGAAGCTAAGAAACGCAAAGCAGGACCTGAGTATATTACATCCGCTGCCGAGGGTGAACGAAATATCGGTTGATGTGGACAGCGACCCGAGGGCGCTGTATTTTGCGCAGGCGCAGTACGGCAAATATATTCGTATGGCGCTGATATTAAAACTGTTGGAGGTATGATTATGTTAAGTATAGATAGCATAGAACGCGGCGTGGTCATAGATCATATTACAAGCGGTAAGGCTATGACGATATATAATTATCTGAACCTCGGGGCATTGGATTGCAGCGTAGCGATCATAAAGAATGTAAAGAGCCAGAAGCATGGCAAGAAGGACATCATCAAGGTTGAGGATCGGATCGATCTGGATCTGAACGCTCTGGGATATATAGATCCGAGTGCAACTGTAAATGTCGTGGAAAACGGCAAGATAACGAAAAAATATCCGCTGTCACTGCCACACAATATCAGCAATGTCATAAAGTGCAAGAACCCGCGCTGCATATGCTCTATTGAAAAAGAGATCGTGCATATGTTCAGGTTATACGATGCTGAGAAACGCACATATCGCTGTGTGTATTGCGAGCACGAGCAGAACTGACGTATATGGACGATAAATCGGGCCTAAAGATAGGCGATATCGTACGCATGAAAAAAACCCATCCGTGTGGCTCCGACGAATGGGAGGTGCTCCGGATGGGTATGGATTTTGTTATTCGCTGCGTGGGATGTAAGCGGGTTGTGATGATATCGCGCGTTAAGTTCGAACGCGCGATAAAGGCCTCAATGCATTGAGGATAGGATCGAGACCGCGTCACGTGCGATGAGTGTTTCACCGTGCTCGATCAAAAAGCTTGAACTCAGATAAGATGAGATATGCTTTTGACCGTACTCAGATAGAATCGGGCTCAGCAACCCGTTCTCTGAGGTTAGCTCGACATGCAGATAATATAAGCCGTCGTATTTGTATAAAACCGTGGCATCCTCGCCGGAAAGATGCTTATGTATCGCGGCGGATGCCGCTGTGGCCGTATCGATATTATTGAACGAATATACCAGCACGAGCTCAGGCTCGGGCTGTTTTTCGTTTACTTCGCTCTCTTGTATCACACGCCGCATATGCTCCGCGATCGCCTGTCTATGTATGCGCGTCAATGTATCGGAGGCCTTCATGACCTCGCTGTTGATCTTAGTGACGATCACAATGATCGTATCGGCGCTCTGCGGCAGAGCCTCAACCAAGAGTGGTGTGTTACGCCCGTCGAAATCACATTCGTATAACGCGGTGTCCAGCATTTCATGAAAGAAGCTCTGGAGCTTTTCATTTTGCATGTTCAGGTCAGATATACTGATATCGCGTTCCAATAGCTCCGAGTGATTTATAAAGAACTTAATTTGATTATCGTTGATCTTTTCTACCCTCATATGCGTATCCCCATCTCGTTTCGGCAAAGATTGTGTAAAACTGTCATTATTAGTATAAGTTATTAAACCATATGTGTAAAGCTATGACTAATCATCACTAGACGGGTTCTATTGAAAAGTCCTCACAAACGTTATATTATCATTAAAATGTGGGGAAAAGGGGTGGTGGCGATGCCGGAAAAGGGAAACAGGTTGTCGACAAGCGGATTACTCAGGGGATTGTTTAAGACCTCGAGTCTAATCGGATTTTTTAAACGGCATGAGGAGGATATGCGTATACATCCGCTCAGTACATATCTGAGGGCGTGGTGTGAGGAGCGCGGCATGAAGCGAAAGGACATTATCATTAATGGTGACATAGATCGTACATACGCTCATCAGCTGTTTAACGGAACCCGCATGCCATCCCGAGATATGGCTGTCAAGCTCGCGTTTGGGTTCAAAATGGATTACGACGAGACACAGACGCTGTTGAAAAGGGCCGGGCGCAGTCAGTTAAATCCGCGGCTAAAGCGCGACGCCG
>CAZUNC010000135.1:0-6517 GCA_964621475.1 uncultured Defluviitaleaceae bacterium
CCAATATACAAAACACTATTCGGTATGAGCAAGGGAAGCGGCTCTCTTCAGAATTATCAAGCAATTCTCTAAACGATATTATTCCGTATTTTACATTCGGAAATGACGATTGGGTCATAGAAAAGACAGATGAATATGTAATTATTAAGACACCAAAGTGTATGATTGGCACCATAATAAACGACGTTGACAAATCAAAAATAGCTTACTGTATGCATTGTGGCACAGATAAATATTTTGTTGAAGGATTTAACCCTTGCCTAAGTTGTGATGTTAGCCAATCAATAGCCGAAGGTCACGAATACTGTATTCATAAGGTTTTTGTGAAAGCAGATTAACATCGCCAAATGAGCATAATATTTGCTTTTATAAAGATTTTCTCTGCATAAGAAAATCATTATAATCCCCAAGTTATATAACAGCCGTCACTTAATCTTGACGGCTGTTTTTGTCGAAAAATGTTTTAGTCTGTCGCTGACATCAACGTATTTAAGCGCCAGATCAATAACCTTTATATCGCTTGACTGTAATTCAAAGGCTGCTAATGTCAATCGCCGACGCCTTATATACTCTGCCAACGGTACCTCGGTGATGAACGAAAACATCCTTTGGAAATGATATTTCGAACAACAAGCAATTTGCGCGGCCCTATCATACGATATTTCATCTGTCAGGTTCAATTCAATATAGTTCTATGCCCTTGTTCATCCTATCAAGCCAATTCATCAAATCCCTTCCTTCGAAAGAAAGTATATAAAAAGCATAGTGCTTACCTATCATTTGATGCGCGGAAAAGTCAGTCCGAAGAACAAAAATATTATATGATTTATTTCTTTTCTTGCAATCAGTTCTAAACAAAATATAATGAATATTGTTGGGGGGGGGTAAACATGAACACACACATCGCAATCTGTGACGACGAACAAGCAGAGCTTGATTATTTGACCAGAATCTGCGAAAAGTGGGCAGCCGAGCGTGATATTTACCTGCGTATTTCTACATACCCGAGTGCCGAGGCATTCCTGTTTGCATACGAGGACACCGAGGTAGCGGATATATTACTGCTCGACATACAGATGAAAGCTATGGATGGTGTTGAGCTCGCGCGGCGCGTACGAGTAAATGATAGAGACGTCCAAATTGTTTTTATTACAGGCTTTGCGGATTACATGGCGGAGGGATATGATGTTGAAGCGTTGCATTATCTTATCAAGCCAGTGAAAGAGGAAAAACTCACCGAGGTATTAGATAGGGCGGTAACGAAGCGCAGAGATGCGCAACGAACGATTATGTTTCCGCGCCCGGGTGGTGGGCTGCGTGTTAAGGCTGATGACATTCTCTATGCGGAGGTGATTTCTCATACGATCACTTTGCATAACATCAATGGTACAGAGAACTTTAATATGCGTATAACGGATATGGAAAAGCTGCTCGGTAATGGATTCTTTCGCTGTCACCGATCATATATCGTATCGATGAGGCATGTGCGCAGAGTCACACGGACCGCTATGCAGCTGGATATAAATAACGTTGATGGAAAACCTGTAGAATTGCCGCTGTCACGTAACCTTTACGATGCAGCCAATCAAGCGTTTATACAATGCAATTAGGCATGACATTAAGGGGTATTTCATATGGGGCTGTTTGACTTATTATTCGGAAAGGCGATAGACAGGCGTATTGCTGCGTTTCAAAATGACCTGATGGGTAAACATGTAGCTGAGGTCGAGAACATCTATAAACAGATGCGTGGTTGGAGGCATGATTATCATAATCACATACAGGCTATGAAAGCATATCGTTCAACGGATGAAAACGAAAAGGTGGACGCGTATCTAAACGAGCTCGAAACAGACCTGACAAGCGTGGATACGCTGATAAAATCCGGTAATGTGATGATCGATGCGTTATTAAACTCAAAGCTGTCGCTTGCCAAGGTGCAAAATATCGCAATAAATGCCAAGGCCATAGTGCCGAAGCATTTGACGATATCCGAGATTGATCTATGCGTGATCATTGGAAACCTGTTAGACAATGCGATAGAGGCCAACATGCGGGTAGATGCAAGCGAAAAGCGCTTCATCAGGGTATATATGGACCTGAAACGCCAAAATTTATACCTGTCGGTGACCAATGCATCTGCGGGCGTTGGCAAGCAAAACGGTCGTTATATAAGCATGAAGGGTGAAAACCATGGCTTTGGGCTGCTTCGTGTGGATAGGCTCGTTGACAAGTATGCGGGTTACATAAAACGCAGAGACGAGAAAGGGGCTTTTACGGCAGAGGTTATGCTGCCGCTATAGCTCAGATAGGGGATGTTTTGGTTGTCATTTTGATATATTGTTTTATCAAATCATTTGTAAGAAATACAAATAAATGGCTGAAGTTGTACATATTCGTTTTTGCAATCTCAGTAGAGATTGGCCAGTATTTTAACTTAGTAAATCTGCTCGGGTTAGGCAAATATTTGAT
The DNA here is from genome assembly GCA_964621475.1 of uncultured Defluviitaleaceae bacterium. Classification (GTDB taxonomy): domain Bacteria; phylum Bacillota; class Clostridia; order Lachnospirales; family WQUN01; genus CAYURR01. The sequence continues at coordinate 2,473 of CAZUNC010000135.1, forward strand.
TGCAAGGATTATCATAGGATCTACATTTGATATAAACGACATTCTCTGCTACTTTGTGGGTTTCGTTGTATTATATATTCGAAAAACTCACCACGGAAAATCACGAAATTTAATAGATTTACACGGATAAAACCTATATAGCTTTATCCGTGTAAATCTGTACTTATCCGTTTTACTTCACTCTCACTTCTCCAATAAAACCGTCTGGCGCCCCTTGCCCTGAATGAGCATGTTCATGAGGTTAGGGACGATCTCATCCCGCAAAAACAGCGCTTCGTTTCCGATTACAATCATCGGCACGAACTGCCTGTCCTCGGGTATTTTCATGTATTCGTAGTATTGCTTGACGATCTCCATGTCCTCTGCGATCTCCTTGTCGTAGCTGTACAAGCGCACGGTCGAGGCCGTGCCATCCGGCAATGTGATCGTCTCGGGCAGCCCGTCCAAAAGCGGCTCGAGCTCCTTGCAGTACGGGCACCAGGTTTTATAGAAATAAATCACGACGCTGTCGTTTTTGGTGAGTGTGCCGCGATCGTTTCGGGGCTGTATATGGACAGTCTCTTCTTCTTCATCTTCGGATGAATCCGCCTTATCTCCGCTGTTGACACCGAAATAGAAGGTACCCCTTTGGGTACGCGCGGCTTCAACTGCCGTGTCCCAGCTGTCCATTCCGATAAACGGCTCGCCGTCCACATAGAATACGGGGAAGCGGTTGCGGTCCTCCTTCGAAATGCCCAGACGATCCGAAAGTGCGAGATATTCGTCGTTTGCGGCCTTTTCTGTGCGCAGATTTATGACCTTATAGGTGATCCGCTTCTTTTTTAACTCGTCTCGAAATGTCGTGGTGGCCATATTCTCAGCTGCTATGACCTCTTTGCATTCACCGCAGCCCGGCAGCTCGCTCTCACAACTACCGCAGTCGTCGTAAACATAGATGTCCATATGCGGCGGCTTAGTGATCGCCGAGCATCCTGAGGCAATCAACATAAACACCAAAACCGCAAGCAGCGCCGCGCTTCTTTTGAAAGCGCGGCGCAGAATGTGTTTCATCATACGGTTACCTTTGCCTTTTTGGGTGGCTTTGGATGCTTCGGATCCTTTGGAGGCTTCTGGTCTTTTGAAGGCTTTGGATCTTTTGGAACATTTGCGGGTTCCTCTTGTCCTGCCTTTACGAGCGGATGGAAGCACAGTACGCTGCGCTCGTTGCCGAGGTCTACGGTCTTGGGGCGATTCTTTCTGCATTCATCGGTCGCGTATTGGCAACGCGGTGCGAATTTGCAGTAGGTTATCGAGTACTCCTTATCCTCCATGTCCGGCAATGCGACGCTCTCGTCCCATTTTTCGCCGACACGCGGCACCGAATTCATTAAAAGCTCCGTGTACGGATGCGACGGGTTTTCCATGATCGTCTTCGATGGGCCGTACTCGATCAAGCTGCCTCTATAGAGTGTAGCGATATAGTCGCTGACATAATAAGCCGTCGAGAGGTCATGCGTGATATAGATAAAACTGATGCCGTATTTGTCCTTGAGCTCTTTAAATAGGTTGACGATGTTCATCTTCATCGACGCGTCGATCATTGCGACGGGTTCGTCGGCTATTATGAGCTTCGGTCTTGTGATCAATGCGCGTGCGATTGAGACCCTCTGAAGCTCGCCGCCCGAAAACTGAGACGAGTACTTGCCCTTTACAGCTGCGAGGCTCAAACCTACGGATCTGAGGGCTTCATCGACATGCTTTTCGGCCTCGGCGCGGTCTTTACAGATGCCGAGCCGCAAGGCTGTGTTAAACAGGTATGTATCTACACGCTTGCGCATTGAAAAGGCTTCGAACGGGTTTTGGAAGATCGGTTGCAGCTGCAAGCGAAACGCCTTCGGGCTATAGTTCTTGCGGTCCGCGTAGTCGTGCCCATCCAACGTGATAGAGCCTGATGTAGGTTCAACGAGCCGCAGTATCATCTTACAGAGTGTCGTTTTGCCGCAACCGGATTCACCGACGATTGAGAGTATGACAGGTCTATCCGCATCGATCGAAAACGATACCTCGTCAACGGCTGTGAGCTTTTTACCCAGGATCATGCCGCCGATCTTAAATACCTTCGTGACATTTGAAACTTCGAGTACCTTTTTTGCCATTTACTTGACCTCGCTTTCGGAACCATACAGATGGCAGGCTACAGCATGATCACTGTCGATTTGCGTAAGCTTCGGGATGACGTTTCTGCAATGCTCCTTACATTTCGGGCAGCGTGGCGCAAAGCTACAGCCCTTCGGCGGGTTTCTGAAGGAGGGCGGAGCGCCAGGTATACCGACCTTTTGACCTTTGTCGCCAACCTTTGGCAGTGCGTTAATGAGCATTGACGTGTATGGATGCTGCGGCCGTTCGAACATATCCTCGGTCTTGCCGATTTCAGCGAGGCTTCCCGCATACATGATACCGATCCTGTTTGTGATCTGGTAATGCACGCCCATGTCGTGTGAAACGATTACGAGTGTGTTCTTATATTGTCTTTGGAGTCTGGTCAGTATTGTGAGTATGCCGCGTTGCACGACAACGTCGAGCGCGGTTGTGGGTTCGTCTGCGAGCACGACCGACGGGTGCATGAATGTCGCTATCGCTATGATCGCACGTTGGCGCATACCGCCCGAGAGCTGGAACGGGAACGCATCTAATACGGCCTCCGGCAGCTCGAGCTCCGTGAGGTATTTTTTTACCTCAGCCATGATCGCATTCTTGTCCCGGGTCTTGTCTTGTATAGCGTCCGCGAACTGATCACGCAGGCGCACGATCGGGTTCAATACGCTCATGGCAGCCTGTGGCACATATGAGATCGTGTCCCACCAGGCCTTGCGGATATCACCGCTTTTAAATGTCTTGGTCTTATCGTTGCTTACGAGCTCGACATGGCCGTTGGTAATGGTAAGGGGGTATTCAAAGATATCGTAAAGGGATTTTAGCAGCGTGGATTTGCCGCAGCCTGATTCTCCCGCTATACCGAAAACCTCGTTGTCCTTTATGGAAAACGTACAGTCCTTTACGATTTCGACCGTGCCGTCGTAGGTTTTATAAGCAGCCGTAAGGTGATTAACATTAATCAAGATTACCGCCCTCTTTCCATTTTCTTGTATTCGTTATAGCCCGTCATCGTCATGAACAGACCGATAAACAGCAGCATCGTGGAAACAACCGGCGAACCGATCCAGAGCCATTGCTTGAGCATGATAGCGTTATACTGACGTGCCCACTGTATCATGTTGCCCAAAGTCGGGAGGTTTGCGCCCGAAAGTCCCAAAATCGCCAAGCTCGACTCAGCCGCGATAGCGACGAGGACAGCGTTTACAAAGTTCGAAAACGCCCAGCTCGTAACATATGGGAGTATCTCGGTCACGACGACCTGCAAAGAGGATTCGCCGGAGAACCAAGCGGTATTGATAAACTCCCGCTCTTTGAGTGAGAGTGCCATCGCGCGTATCTGACGCGAGGGCCATGCCCATGCGAAGAATGAGAGTACCATCGCGAGTACGAGTACCGACGCGCGACCCTTTAACAGCGAGGTCATCAAGATCAAAATCGGCAGTGACGGTATAACGATAAAGGAGTCTGTGACGACCATGAGTGCCTTGTCGACGATGCCGCCACGAAAGCCCGCGAACAAACCAACCAATACGCCGACGCTGGTGCCTATCGTAGCGACGATGATACCGATGATCAACGAATTTCGCGTGGACATTGCCAACTGCCAGAAGATATCTTGACCGATCTTTGTAGTTCCCAGGAAATGTTCCTTGGAAATGCCTTGGTTAGGGCGATATGTATTCATTAGCATCGGATCGACCGAGTTGAACAGCGGGACGATAAATCCGAAGATCATAAATATGAACACGATAAACATGCCTATCTTCAAGCGAATATTTGCGTTTTCCCAAAATCTTTTCATATTCCGACTCCCCCTTAGCTGTATCTGATACGCGGGTCGATAAACGGATAAATCAGATCCGCAATCAACGTAGCGGTAGATATCGCGATAATGGACAACGTGATCGTA
>CAZUNC010000136.1:0-6473 GCA_964621475.1 uncultured Defluviitaleaceae bacterium
CAGCTTCAGCTTTTGCCCGTGGATGAGCATTCGGTGGTCATGGTGTTGGTCACTGACAACAAGGTTGTAAAAAACCGTTTTATATATTTGGAGCATGTGCCCGACAGCGAGAGTTTAAATCTCTTGTCAACGATATTAAATCACAATCTGCACGGGCTGACGCTGTACGATATCAACACTGATGTAATCGAACGCATCAGGCAGTCCACGCAATATGTAGACGAGCCGCTGTTTGTACAGGTATTGAATGCGATTGTGGATATCATACAGGCCGAGGACGACATCAAGGTATATACAAACGGTGTAAAAAATATACTTGCTTTCCCGGAATTTTCGGATATAGAAAAGGCCAAGGTGATCTTCCAAGCGCTTGAGGAAAAGGAAATGCTGCTGACTATGCTCGGTCAGGACACCTCCGACAGCATCAGGGTGATCATCGGTTCCGAGAACAACCTCACGGAGCTTAAAAACTGCAGTGTTATAAAGTCTAACCTGATCATGGGCGGGCGAAACTATGGCAGCATAGGGATCATCGGCCCTACGAGGATGGATTATTCACAGGTAGTATCCGTACTCGACGGGATCATGAAGAATATAAACGTAGTCATAAACGCTCTGACAGGCGGGTAGGGCTTGAGGTAATGAAGTTTGAAGCTATTTAACACAATAATCCAGCATGTAAGAAAATTCAGGGGTGGTGTAATAGTGCAAAAGGAAAATGAAAAAAATGAATCCGCCACGGAGGAAATGAACGACACCGTGATTGAGGAAGCCGAAGTAGCCGAGCAACCAGAGGTCGAAGATGAGGTCAAAGGCTTACTCGACAAGCTACAGCGAACCCTTGCTGAGTTTGATAATTTCCGCAAGCGCACGAGTAAGGAAAAGGCGTCTATGTATGACGACGGCGTGGCGGACACAGTAGCAAAGCTGCTGCCTGTAATAGACAACTTTGAGCGCGCTCTGGGTTCGTCTGAGGACAAGGAATCCATGCTGTATAAAGGCATAGAGATGACATTCCGGTCGTTTGAGACGTTGCTTTCAGATCTTGGGGTAACAAAGATAGAGGCTGTCGGCAAGCCGTTCGATCACAACCAACACTTTGCTGTAGCGCATGTGGAGGACGAAGAGGCCGGCGAAAACACCGTCGTCGAGCAGCTGCAGACAGGTTATAAATATAAGGAAAAGGTCATACGCGCAGCCATGGTAAAGGTTGCAAACTAACGGATAATTTAACGAATTAAGGAGGATATGATTATGGGAAAAATAATAGGTATTGACTTAGGAACGACGAACTCATGCGTAGCGGTAATGGAAGGCGGACAGCCCGTCGTCATAGCAAACAGTGAGGGTATGCGCACGACCCCTTCTATAGTAGGCTTTACGAAGGCCGGTGAGCGCCTCGTCGGTGAAACCGCGAAGCGTCAGGCGATTACGAACCCAGACAATACAGTTATGTCTATAAAGCGTAAGATGGGCAGCGACCACAAGACAAAGATCAACAACAAGGACTACTCACCGCAGGAGATATCCTCGATGATCCTGCAAAAGCTTAAGGCAGACGCAGAGGCATACTTAGGCGAAACCGTATCTGAGGCTGTTATCACGGTACCAGCGTATTTCACGGACAGCCAGAGACAGGCTACAAAGGACGCGGGCAAGATCGCAGGCTTTGATGTAAAGCGTATCATCAACGAGCCAACGGCAGCGGCGCTGTCATATGGTCTCGACAACGAGAAGGAACAGAAGATCATGGTATACGACCTCGGCGGCGGTACGTTTGACGTATCGATCATCGACATCGGTGACGGTGTTATCGAGGTTTTGGCTACCAGCGGTAATAACAATCTGGGCGGCGACGACTTTGACGACCGCATCATCAAATACATGGTACAGGAGTTCAAGAAGCTCGAGGGTATCGATCTGAGCCAAGACAAGATGGCTATGCAGCGTCTCAAGGAAGCCGCTGAGAAGGCCAAGAAGGAACTCTCGTCGGTGACAACCTCAAACATCAACCTGCCGTTCATCACGATGAACCAGGAGGGTCCGAAGCATCTGGATATGAACCTTACACGCGCTAAGTTTGACGAATTGACGGCTGACCTTGTACAGGCCACGATGGGTCCTGTTCAGACCGCGTTGAAGGACGCTGACCTTACTGCAGGCGAGCTCTCAAAGGTGCTGCTCGTTGGTGGCTCGACACGTATCCCGGCTGTTCAGGAGGCTGTTAAGAAGCTCACAGGTCAGGAACCGTTCAAGGGCATCAACCCGGACGAGTGCGTAGCGCTCGGTGCATCGATCCAGGGCGGTAAGCTCGCAGGTGATGCGGGCGCAGGTAATATCCTGTTGTTGGACGTAACCCCGCTTTCACTCGGTATTGAGACGCTCGGTGGTGTGGCTACAAAGCTCATCGAACGTAATACGACGATACCTGTTAATAAGAAGCAGGTATTCTCGACCGCAGAGAACAACCAGACAGCTGTTGATATACATGTCATTCAAGGTGAGAGACCGCTCGCTCGCGATAACAAGACGCTCGGACGCTTTAGGCTCGACGGTATCCCGGCGGCAATGCGTGGCGTACCGCAGATCGAGGTTATGTTTGACATTGACGCAAATGGTATCGTAAACGTCTCCGCAAAGGATTTGGGTACAGGACGCGAGCAGAAGATCGTGATCACCGCGAGCACAAACCTGTCCGATGAGGAGATCGACCGCGCAGTTAAAGAGGCCGAACAGTACGCAGAGGCCGATAAGAAGCGTAAGGAAGCCATCGACACAAAGAACGAGGCAGACAGCCTGATCTTCCAGACCGAGAAGATGATCACGGATATGGGCGACAAGATCAGCGATGCCGATAAGGCCAATATCGAATCCGAGCTTTCGAAGCTCAAGTCTGTATCCGAAAGCATGAACGCAGACACCATGTCCGACGCAGATGTAAATACGCTGAAACAGGCTGTTGAGGGTTACACAAAGGTCATGAACGATTTCTCGCAAAAGCTCTATCAGAATATGGGTGCAGCAGGTGGCCCGGAAGCGGGCTTTGACCCGAACATGGGTGCAGGTGGTCAGAACGACGGCGGCCCGGATGTAGTAGATGGTAACTATACCGAGAAATAATATAGAGCGATTTCTTTTTTGATAGGGTGGATATATGGCAGAGAAACGTGATTATTACGAGGTACTCGGGGTGCCGAAAACGGCATCTGACGATGAGATAAAAAAGGCTTACCGCAAGATGGCTAAGCAGTATCACCCGGATGCAAATCCGGGTGATACTGCGGCCGAAGATAAATTCAAAGAGGTCAACGAAGCCTATGCGGTTTTGAGTGACCCGCAAAAAAAGGCCGCATATAACCAATACGGCCATTCGGCGTTTGATCAAAGCGGCGGTGGCGGCGGTGGGTTCTATGGCGGATTTGACATGGGTGATATCTTTGAGAGCTTCTTTGGTGAAAGTGGCTTTGGAGAGATGTTCGGGGGCGGCGGTGGTCGTAGGCGCAATGGGCCACGGCGCGGCGCGGACATGCAGACCAATATACAGATAACGTTTGATGAAGCCTACTTCGGTACAACGCGTGATATCACGCTTACGAGCAGTGACAGCTGCCCGACCTGTAAGGGTACGGGTGCAAAGCCTGGCACCAACGCCGATAATTGCAAAAAATGCGGCGGTTCGGGTCAGGAGCGCGTGCAGCAGCAGACAATGTTCGGTACGATGACGACGGTGCGTACATGTTCGGCATGCCACGGCGAAGGCAAGATCATTAAGGACCCGTGTACAACATGCCGCGGCGAAGGCAAGGTACGCACGAGTAAGACGATAACGGTCACGGTGCCGAAGGGTATCGATAACGGCCAGAGCATACGCATCGGCGGCAAGGGAGAGTCCGGCGAAAAGGGTGGCCCTCCGGGCGATCTGCTCATTACCGTGTATGTGCAGCCGCATAAGGTATTTGTGAGAAAAGGGAACGACCTGCATCTGGAGGTGCCCATTACCTTTGTACAGGCCACGCTCGGGGATGAGATCAGCATACCGACTATGGAAGGCGAAGAAAAGTACACAATAAAACCCGGCACGCAGCCGGGTACAGTGGTAAGCATTAGAGGCAAGGGTGTTCCGAATGTTAAGAATAACCGCGTCGTGGGTGATTTGATCGTTACGCTCGATGTAACCGTACCGACAACACTCACGGATAAACAGAAACAGGCATTACGTACATTCGCTGATGAGATGGGCGAAGATTATAAAGACCACAAGAAGGGCTTCTTTGATAAACTGTTCAAGAATTGATTTAGGCGAAGAAATCCGGTTTCTTCTTTAATATATCGGATATATGTTTGTCGAGCTTGGCCGCTGAGCAGATCATCACATCGGCATCGCCGAGCTTACCCATGCGCATAGCATTATGTGATAGCATGTCGGCCTCCGCACGGTTGTAGTAGGTGGAGCCGACCCCCATATGGCGGTACTGCGGGGTAGAGTGGATGTTCTTTTGTAAATCACGCACGTAGAGTTGGCATGGCTCGGGTTTTATACATCCGGGGATGTTGTTCCATTCCTCTATGCCGTGAATGAATGTGTTACAGGTAAAATTGATACCGATCAACAATATTATAGCGTCCCTGTCCACGAGCTTTCCGTATGCGGATTGCCTTGAACAGGGCGTTTTCATTTGCTCCTCGCCGGATACATAATCGGCGGCATCCGCGCCGTATGCACCGACCGAATGCGTAGGGTGCAGCGAACGAATAACACCGGCGCGTTTGCGCCATATCTCGGGTATCGCGCCTATACAAACCGGTGTGTGCTCCACATCCATTGTATTCACTTCATCGGGTTCGAGGCTGTCTGTGGACTTAACATTGTCCCAGGTATGCGTAGGTATAACGAGCAGACCGTCGTTCAAAAACGCGGATAATGCATCGATGACCGTCTCAGGACCACCCTCCACGCCGCCGTTATTTTTGCCTATGCTCTTGTAGGAAAAATGCGCTAATAATGTTCCCCTACTATTTAGTCCCATTGCGTCCAAGTCTGATATTAAACGATCTCGTGTATACATAGGGATCTCCTTTACCATTCGTTTTTGTATGTTCTTGTGCGTTTTGGTCTGTAGCGCAGTCGGTTTCTGTTCATATAACGTCTGCGCTTTGCGATATTGAATCGCATGATCAACACCACTATTACCCCTAACAAAAGTACGATGCCCACAGCCGTCACCAACACCGTCGCGATCGTACGTGAAAGGGATTGCGTTTCCTTTACCGAACCGTCCTCGGTATCGGTAGCTCCTGCGGGTAACTCGTCCTTATCAGAGGCGGGTATCGCGTTGCCCTTGAGGTCGGTGGGTACAGAAACCGCCGATGCCGCGAGCAGATTTACCTGCTTTAGTACGACGTCCTTGTAGCTGATAGACAGAATGCCGATCTTGTCACCGACACTTACAGGTGGTGACAGCTCGTCGATCTCGGATTTAAGTAGGATAGTGGTTTTATTAACAAAGCTCGGGAAATTTCCGCTTACACTGTCCTCTGCGATCACGTTGATGCTCTCTGCGCTGGTACCGCCGCCCTGGGCTTCGGTAAATACTACATCGGCGGTGTTTTTATATGTATTCTTGTCAAATAACATCTTATCTGAATATATAGAGAATCCGTAGTCCATTAACGCGGCGGTGTCTGTGTATATCTCGTTCTTTTTGGTCTTTAACACAACAGAAACCAGCCGCACATTGCCCCTTTTTGCATACGATACGAGCGTATGCATAGCCTCGTCCGTATATCCGGTCTTGCCGCCCACCATATCCTCATAAAAGAACTGGCCTTGTTGAATCATCTTGTTTGAGTTTATAACCTGACGTATCTCAGATTGTTTTTCGGTGGGCGGGATATCGTAGCGGCGTGTAGAGATCAATGTCTCAAACACCGGATCCTTAACCGCCTCACGCATGATCAATGCCATGTCGTACGCGCAGGTGTAGTGATCGTCTTGATGCAGCCCACTCGGATTAGAAAAATGGGAATTTTTAGCGCCCAAGTCTGCTGCGCTCTTGTTCATCTTCTCCGCAAAACCACTTATGCTGCCGCCGTAATGCTCGGCGATAGCATTCGCAACCTCGTTTGCAGACGGTAGCATCAGACCGTACAGAGCATCCTCAAGCGATAGCGTCTCGCCCTCATCCATTGCGATATTGCTCGCGTCACGTGGTAGACTGAATACTGCATCCTTAGAAAATTCAATGCGCTCGGTCAGGTTAGTGCCGGAGGCATTTAACGCCACAAGCGCGGTAAGCACTTTTGTGATGCTCGCGGGGAACTCCTTTTTATACGCATTCTTTTCCACGAGCAAAACACCTGTATCCGCGTCCATCAGGATAGCGGACTCGGCCATGAGCTCTGGCGGTTCAGCAGGTGTGCTGGCAACTTCTGACGCTTCTGTGTTATAAATAAATAACGATATGGTAAAAATT
>CAZUNC010000137.1:0-6465 GCA_964621475.1 uncultured Defluviitaleaceae bacterium
AAAACTCGAATCAATAGTAGGGAGTATTAAATACAAATGGGATTACTGGAAAAGATCTTCGGCAGTTATAGCGAAAAGGAATTAAAGCGCATTAAGCCGACGATCGCTAAGATAGAAGCGCTTGAACCCGAGATGGTAAATCTGTCTGACGATCAGTTACGCGCTAAGACAACGGAGTTCAAGGAGCGCTTAAATAAAGGTGAAACCCTCGACGATATCTTACCGGAGGCATTCGCGGCGGTCAGGGAGGCAGCGGTGCGTACAAACGGCCAGCGCGCGTTCTGGACGCAGCTTATCGGTGGCATACTGCTGCACCAGGGCCGTATCGCCGAGCTGAAAACCGGTGAGGGTAAGACCCTCATGGGCGTGTTCCCGCTGTATCTGAACGCGCTGACCGGTAACGGTGCGCACCTCGTGACCGTAAACGAATATCTTGCGCAGTCTCAGGGCGAGGAAATGGGCAACATCTTTAACTTCATGGATATGAGCGTGGGCGTTGTGCTGCACGACCAGAACAATGAGGAACGCAGGGCCGCGTACAATTGCGACGTCACATATGCCACAAACAACGAATTGGGTTTCGATTATCTGCGTGACAACATGGTCGTATTTGAAAACGATATGGTGCAGAGGGGATTGAGTTACGCAATCATCGACGAGGTTGACTCGATCTTGATCGACGAGGCGCGTACACCACTGATCATTTCAGGTAGCGGTGGCAAGTCTACGCAGCTGTACAAGGTTGCGGACGGGTTTGTTAAAAACCTCAAGAAGGGTCGCATCGTAAACGAGACTGAGGCCATGAACGCGATCATACGCGCCGAGATGATCGAGGAAGGGGATTTTGTCGTAGACGAAAAAGCCAAGACAGTTACGCTCACTCAGGAGGGCGTAAAGAAGGCCGAGCGCTTCTTCGGATTAGACAACCTCTCGGACCCTGAAAACCTCGAGATCCAACACCATATCAATAACGCATTGAAGGCAAACTTCAACATGCACCTCGATAAGGATTATGTCGTGGCCGAGGACGAGATTGTCATCGTCGACGAGTTTACGGGTCGTTTAATGCCCGGTCGTAGATATTCGGACGGCTTGCATCAGGCTATCGAGGCTAAAGAAAACGTAAAGGTCAAGCGCGAGAGCAAGACGCTTGCGACGATTACATTCCAAAACTTCTTCAACAAATATACAAAGAAGGCCGGTATGACCGGTACAGCGCTAACCGAAGAGGGCGAGTTCCGCCAAATCTACGGCTTGGACGTTGTTGAGGTGCCCACATATAGGCCGATGATCCGCAAGGATCAACCTGATCTTGTCTATCGCACAACAGACGCGAAATACAGAGCGGTCATCAAAGACATCGTCGAGTGTCATCAGAAGGGCCAGCCTGTGTTGGTCGGCACGGTCTCGATCGATAAGTCAGAGCATGTGAGCGCACTGCTACGAAAAGAGGGCGTACAGCATACGGTGTTGAACGCTAAGTTCCACGCGATGGAGGCCGAAATCGTCGCACAGGCCGGTCAGCCCGGTGCGGTTACGATTGCAACGAACATGGCGGGCCGTGGTACGGACATCAAGCTCGGTGAGGGCGTTGTGGAATTGGGCGGCTTGCGTATTATCGGTACGGAACGCCACGAGGCGCGCCGCATCGACAATCAGCTGCGTGGTCGTGCGGGTCGTCAAGGCGACCCGGGTTCGTCGCGGTTTTATATATCGATGGAAGACGATCTGATGCGCTTGTTCGGTTCAGAGCGCATGATGAAGATCGTCGATACATTGGGTATGGATGAGGACGAGCCGATCGAGCATGGTATGCTCACAAAGGCTATTGAGAACGCACAGAAGAAGGTCGAGGGTAACAACTTCGGCATACGTAAGCACCTGCTTGAATACGATCAGGTCATGAACGAGCAGCGCGAGATCATCTACGCGGAGCGTATGAGGGTGCTCACGGGTCAAAATATGCAGGAGAGCATCCTGTCGATGCTGAAAGCGCATCTGACGCGCATGGTGAACCTCTATGCGGGTGAGAGCCAGAACCCGGAGGAATGGAATGTAAACGGCCTCAACGAGGCGTTGCTGCCGATCTTCCATAAGATTGCGCTGGTACTCTCGCGTGAGGATCTCGAAAAAATAAACAAGGACGATGCGATAGAGCGCCTGTATAACGAGGCTTTAGAGTTATATCAGGAGAAGGAAGCGGAGTTTGGCGTAAACGAGCAGGGCGAGCCACGTATGCGCGAGCTCGAACGTATCATATTGTTGCGCGTGATCGATCAGAAATGGATGGATCACATCGACGACATGGATCAGATGCGTCAGGGTATCACGCTCCGGGCATATGCTCAGCGCGATCCGCTCGTTGAATATAAATTCTTGAGCTATGATATGTTTGACGAGCTCGGGCACAATATACAGGACGATACGGTACGTGGCTTGTTTAATGTACGCATAGCGATACAACCCGAGCGTGAGCAGGTTGCGAAGGAAATGTTCACTAATAAAGACGAGACCGCTACAAAGGGTCCGGCACGTAGGAAGTCCGCAAAGGTCGGACGCAACGATCCGTGCCCATGCGGTAGCGGTAAGAAGCATAAGTTTTGTTGTGGTAAATAATGGAGGCTTGTTTTGATAGAATTAGATGAAATGATGCAAGAAATGAACGGATATAAAAAGAGAATCGCCGAATTGGGGGATTCACTTTAACGTCGCTAAAGCGAGCACGGAAATAGAAGAGCTCGAGCAGGTAACGGCTCAGCCGGAGTTCTGGCAAAACCCTGAGGAATCGCAGAAGGTGCTGCAGAAGATCAAGCAGCTCAAAAATAAGGTGGATGGCTACGAGCGTCTGAGTAGAGACTTTGATGACTTACTCACGATGGGTATGCTCGCGTCCGAAGAGGACGACGAGGATGCAGCGAACGAGGCGATCGGGATGTCACGCGAGTTTGTTAAAAACTACGAGAACATGCGCATATCCACGCTTCTGTCCGGCGAATACGACGCTAACAACGCAATCGTGACCTTGCATTCAGGAGCGGGTGGTACAGAGGCTTGCGACTGGGTTGCAATGCTGTTTCGGATGTACAGCCGCTGGGCTGAGAAATCCGGTTACAAGGTCGACATCATGGATTATCTGGATGGCGAGGAAGCCGGGATCAAGTCCGTTACGTTCGAGGTCAACGGCGAGAACGCATATGGATACCTGCAAAGCGAGAAAGGCATTCACCGCCTCGTGCGGATATCACCGTTCGACTCGTCAGGTCGTAGGCATACCTCGTTTGCGTCCTGTGATGTAATGCCGGAGATCGATGACAATATCGATTTTGAGATAGCGGACGATGAGCTCAGAGTGGATACCTACCGCAGCAGCGGCGCAGGCGGCCAGCACGTCAACAAGACCGAATCCGCGATCCGGATCACGCATGTGCCGACCGGTGTGGTCGTGTCCTGTCAGACCGAGCGCAGCCAGTTCCAGAACCGCGACCGCGCTATGAAGATGCTCAAGTCCAAGTTGTTTGAACTGAAGCGCCAGGAGCAGATGTCAAAGATACAGGGCATCAGGGGCGAGGTAAAGGATATAGCCTGGGGTAACCAGATACGCTCATATGTATTCCACCCGTACAGCATGGCAAAGGATCACCGCACCAACGCAGAGTCGGGTAATATACAGGCTGTGATGGACGGTGGCATTGATATGTTCATGAACGCCTACCTCGTGCAAAAGGGCCTCGGAGAAATGATGTAATGAATGGCGAAATAAAAGAAAACGAAATTATAATTTCACAGCAGGATAGCGACAGGCGTCTGGATAAATATTTGTTAAAATATTTCAACTTGGCGCCTTCGTCATTTGTGCACAAAATGCTACGCAAGAAGCGTATAAAGCTCAATGATAAAAAGGCCGAGGGTAATGAGCTGTTAAAAGAGGGCGACCGGATCAGGTTTTATATCTCACCCGAGACGATGCAGGGTTTTATGTCCGAGCGTAATGTGTCCGGAAACATCACGATTGCACTGGACATAGTATATGAAGACGATAATGTGCTGATAGTCAATAAACCGGCGGGTTTATTGACGCATCCCGGGGATAATAGTACCGACGGCATGCAAGAGGACACGCTCGTAGACCGTATGCTCGCATACCTGAAGGCAACGGATGCGTATGAGATCTCGATGTACTCGACGTTTACACCCGCGGTAGCCAACCGCCTCGACCGAAACACGAGTGGGGTTGTTGTATGCGGGAAGACATATAAGGCGCTGCGTGCGCTGAACGAGAGCATAGGAAGTGCCGAAAAAACCTATCTTGCGATCGTATGCGGGAGGCTTGAGCGCGGCGGTATACTCAGGGGAGCGCACGTAAAGGATGAGCGCAGCAATACGGTGAAGATAAGCGAAGTGGGTGTTGCGCCGGAGATAGGATCTGAGGCACACGCAAAGCTTGCAGTTACCGGTTATGAGCCTGTAACATATTTAAAGGAGCTCGGGCTGACATTAGTAAAGGTACGGCTTTATACAGGCAAGAGCCACCAGATCCGCGCGCATATGGCCTCGATAGGGCACCCGGTAGCCGGGGATCCGAAATACGGCAACGCAGCGGTTAATAGGGATCTACGGAAGCGCTTTAGCATTGAAGGCCAACTGCTGCACGCACGGAGTATAGTGTTGCATGATAGTGGGGCACTGTCATATTTGGATGGCAGGGAGTTCGTAGCGGAGCCCGGAGCAGGGTTTGTGCAGGTCATGAGATGCCAGTCGTTGGAGTAAGGAGGTAGAAATGAAAGCGATTATTTTGGCGGCGGGTTATGCAACGAGGCTGTATCCGTTGACAAAGGACATGCCTAAGGCGTTGCTGCCGATAAAGGGTAAACCGATCATCGAATATATCATTGACGAGTTGAACACGATCGAGCAGATCGATGAGATCATCGTCGTGTCTAATCATAAATATTACGAGGCATTTACTAGCTGGGCGAAGACGGGCCCCGTGCAAATACTCGACGACGGCACGACGAGTGTTGA
Organism: uncultured Defluviitaleaceae bacterium; assembly: GCA_964621475.1. Taxonomy (GTDB): domain Bacteria; phylum Bacillota; class Clostridia; order Lachnospirales; family WQUN01; genus CAYURR01. The sequence goes on from CAZUNC010000137.1 coordinate 5,023, forward strand.
TGATCGCAGGGGCGCCATCGGAGACATCATGTTTACGCTCGAGGAAAAAGGGATCGATGATGATACGATAATAATAGCGGGGGACAATCTGTTCACGTTCACGCTTGCGGAGTATATCGATTTCTTTAAACGCATGAATGCGGACTGTGTGTGCGCAAAGCATATCGATGACATCGAGCAATTGAAGCAACTGGCGGTAGCCCAAACAGATGAGCACGGCGTGATAACGAACCTTGAGGAAAAGCCCGCCGAGCCCAAATCACACCTTGGTGTATATGCGGTTTATCTATATAAACGGGAAACCCTACCGTTGTTTAAGCAATATATCGCCGAGGGAAACAACCCGGACGCGCCGGGTCATTTTGTGCAGTGGTTATACAAACGTAAGCCTGTATACGCGTATAAGATGAACGGCGACTGTATAGATATCGGTACCATCGAAGCTTACAATGAAGCTAATGCATGAACGAGACATCTCGGAATTATTAGAAGAGTTTGAGGCACGCACGGGTTGTATTGCTGGGGTATGTACAGCCGAGTCATTGGATGAACAGACAATCGAACGTCTCAGTACGAGTGCCCCGCCGTTTGTTTCGAGGGATGCAAGTAAACGCGCCGATCCTCAAGAATACATGCTGGATGTTCAAAGCATTATCGTGATCGGTATGTTTCATTCAGACTCCGAGCGTATGCTGCCGGACGTGAAGGGTCACGGCACGGATGCAGCACACGGAAACGATGAATATAAGATCTTCTGCGCAATGGCGGCTGTGAGGGATTATCACATAACGGTCAAGGAAAGGCTTCAGGAGATCTACGAGGCGATAAGCTCGAGGCTCGGCCTCCGGCCTCGCAGCTTAATGATGGTAGACAACGGGCCGCTCGCTGAAAAGCCGTTCGCAGAAAGAGCGCGCCTCGGGTTTGTCGGCAAGCACGGGATATTGATATCCCGATACGGCTCGTACTTTAACATCGGGCTGTTATTATTGGATGTACGGCTCGTGGACAATCGAAGCGCTCGGCATCAGCGGTCGGTATGTAACACATGCGGCCGCTGTATAAGCGCGTGCCCGGGGAACGCGATCTCGCCGGACGGATATAAAATAGATTACGAACGCTGCATTTCATATATAACGCAAAAGAAGAACTTAACCCAAGATCAGATCGATCTAAAAGGGCAATGGGCATATGGCTGTGATATCTGTCAGGAGGTTTGCCCACGTAACGACCCATCTGTAAATCCGTCGGCCAAGCGACCGACAAAAGGGTATATTCGCGCAGGAGAAATCGAAGCGTACCGAGACATCATCAAGCAGACCGCCGCAGGTTGGCGACTTAATAATATAGTTTAAACAGCAGGATATGAGGGGATAATCCAAATGGCATATTGGAATACGCGGGGGTTACGCGGCAGCACCTTTGAGGAAATGATCAACATGACCA
>CAZUNC010000138.1:0-6399 GCA_964621475.1 uncultured Defluviitaleaceae bacterium
AATATAAAAAAAGCATATCGATATATCTTTATCGATATGCTTTTACTTATTGGGTAGTTTGAGAAGATTAGCTTACTGCCGTTTCGGGTTAGCCGATGTCATGAAATTCTTTCAACAATTCTATCATAACTCTGCTTGCGCTTGCTTAGCCATCCCCACAAACCCTTCCTCTAACTCCGAGAGCTTGTAGTTCTTCCTATATATCAGCAAATCCTTATACCGATTGCTTTCCCCTGGGCATGCCTTCATCATGAGCCTGTGCTTTTGAAGCAGGTCACGCGGCACAGACGAGACCCACATATATGTCGTGGGTACTTTGCTCAATAGGTCAAACTGGCTGCCACGCTCATAAACAAAGATGCGCTTTGTCGCGCTTTCGCCGAATTCATCCTTTATTACCTCTGACTGCGGGATGTATGGTACATAGGGATCCCCGTGAGCGATTTCTATATACTCCGACAGACTCCGGCGGTCGACGTATTCATTCTGAGCAAGCGGGTGATCTACCGACATAACGGTATGGTATTCAAACTCACATAACAGGCTCGATGCGAGCCCCTTCTGCTTGAGCATCGTCATGAAATAATGCTCGTGTTTATCTTGAAAACGCACGATGCCGAGATTGAAATTATTCTCCGTTACGTTCTTTATTGCCCTCAGAGCATTGGTTTCCTTGAAATTGAACTCAAAGCTGCCCGCATCTGCGTATCGCTTCACAAACTCCACAAACGCATATGATATATAACTCGCTCTCGGCACAGAGATATTAAACACGAGCTTGTCGGATGAGCCTTGTTTATACAGCGTTTCGATCTTATCTATGTGCTCGATGATGCTCTTGGCGTACTCGAGAAACCTTTCGCCCTTTTGGGTCGGGGCTATCCCTTTGGATGTACGTTTAAAGATCGTTATACCTACGGATTCCTCGAGCTCCTTTATAGCACGGCTCAAGTTCGGCTGCCCCATAAACAGTGCTTCGGCGGCCTTGCTGATCGAACGTGTGCGCTCGACCTCTATCGCATAGCGCAGGTGCAAGGTGTTCAATTAAATACCCTCATCAAATCCTCAAAGGTGTCACGCCTGCGTATGAGCTTCACGCTGCCATCCTGCTTTAATAACACTTCGGCGGGGCGCAGCCTGTTGTTATAGTTCGAGCTCATGCTCATGCCATACGCGCCTGCGTCGTATACGCAGATGATGTCGTTTTCATTTACGTGCGACAGCTGCCTGTCCTTCGCTAATATATCGCCGGTCTCGCAGATGTTGCCAACCACTGTAACGGTCTCCGTATCGGAGCTTACGGCATCGATCCCCTTACCTGCCTCCATGTCGTGGAACGCATCATAGAGCACAGGCCTTGCAAGTACATTCATACCGATATCCGTACCGACATACTTGGTTGCGCCATTATATTTCACGGCATGTACGGTGCCGAGCAGCGCACCGGATTCGCAAACGACATAACGCCCGGGTTCGACTTTAAATGCAAGCTCACGTCCATATGTCTTTGCATATGTGCCCGATATCTCGTACATAAACTCGTCAAGCCTCTTACCCAACGCGACAAGGTCCAGACGCACTTCCCCACCGCGATGTTTGTAGGGTATGCCGAAGCCGCCGCCAAAATCAATGAACTCAAGATCCGGGAAGCTCATAGCCACCTCTGCGAGCTGCTTCACGCTCTCAATATACGCCGATCCGTCCATAAACAGTGAACCTATATGCTGATTGATGCCGACTACCTTAAGCTTATAACGCTCCGCCAGATTTTTTATCTCATTCAAATCCTCTATATTAATACCGAACTTGGTCTTTTTGCCGCCTGTAACAACCTTTTCATGATGCCCCGCGCCTACACCGGGGTTTATACGTACCGCTACCCTACCGCCTGTGTTTAGACGCCCGTAGCGCTCGAGCTGCGACAGCGAATCCACGCTCGTTAAGATATTGCGCTCTATTGCATATAAGAATTCCTCATCACCTACATTGTTAGGGATAAAGAATATCCTGTCCGCGTTAAACCCCGCCGCCAACTCCGCGTGTATCTCGCCAGGGCTCATAGCATCCACATCGAGGCCTTCCTCGCGTACAATGGCCATCAGGTGCGGGTTCCCGTTTGCTTTCGCCGAAAAATTGATAGAAAACCTTGGATATTTACACATGCCCTTCAATTCTCTGCAGTTTAATCTAAGTATTTCTTCGTTGTATACATACAGCGGGCTTCCGTATGCTTGTACCAATTCCCTCGGTGTCTGTGTCTTAAAAAAAACAGTATCCCTCATGTTAACCTCCATAGCATTACATGCATTATCATTATTTTGTGAAATTCTACATCATCAACGCTTTCACGTCAAACCCTGATGAATATATATTTGAATGTTTCTCGTAAAGGTTATATAATGCCTTTCACCTTAACGATATTTTTGAAGGGACGCATTTCGCATTATGGAAAAACACCCTGCAGCAAATTTTATTCAAACACACTTCTCCGGACCGCGTATGATGGTCGCGGGATTTTTTTTCGTCATACTCATAGGGTCTCTGCTACTGACCTTGCCTATCTCATCCTCCGCCGGCAACTCGACATCATTTATCGATGCGCTTTTCACATCCACATCCGCCGTCTGCGTGACCGGTCTTGCCGTGTTCCCAACCTTTACCCATTGGAGCCTGTTCGGAAAGATTGTAATCATCTGCCTGATTCAAATAGGTGGGCTCGGCTTTATGACGATGGTTACGATGTTTTTCTTGTTCATGGGTAAGCGCATAACGCTCAAGGAACGCATCATGATCCAACAGAGCCTCAACCAAAACGACATCCAAGGCATGGTCAGGCTCGTTCGGAGCATACTGATCGGCACATTGATATTCGAGGGGATCGCGGCGCTGATATTTATGCTGCGATTGCTGTTTGACGGCTACAGCTTTTTTGGTGCGCTTGGTACAGGCCTGTTCCATTCAGTATCCTCGTTTTGTAACGCGGGCTTCGATATCTTTGGACCGGATAGCATGGCGCCCTATGTCACAGATCCTGTCATGAATATATTTACGATGTTTTTGATCATCGTCGGAGGCCTCGGTTATTCAGTCTGGACGGACGTGTTAAAGGTCGTAAAGGCCGCAATCGCCGAAACAAAGAAGACGCGCAGCATCAGCCTCGGACATACCTATGCACATTTTAACCTACAGAGCAAGATCGTACTCGAAACCACCGGAATACTTATCCTCGTCGGATTTGTAATCATCTTTATCTCCGAGATCACCAACAAGGACACCATCGGTAATCTGTCTCTGGGCGGTAAGCTACTCGCGTCTCTGTTCCAGTCTGTAACGACACGTACCTGCGGGTTCTTCACCATTCCCCAGGAAAAGATGCATGTTTCGAGCCAGCTGATGTCCGTTGTGTTGATGTTTATAGGCGGCTCTCCGGCGGGTACGGCGGGTGGTATCAAAACCGTTTCGTTCGCCGTAATCATCTTGGCTGTGTTTTCAGTCATCAGGGGCGGCAAGAATATCGTCGTACACAATAAATCCGTGAGCATGACCAACCTTCAAAAGGCACTCGCAATCGTCATCATGCAATTCATGATCATCATCGTATCGACGATGCTGCTCTCCTTTTCAGAGCGTTATACCACGGGCTTCAACCTCAACTTTATGGATCTGCTATTTGAGGTCGTCTCGGCGACGGGTACCGTAGGCCTTACGCTGGGCATTACCCCACACTTGACCGCCTTAGGTAAGCTCATCATCAGCGTATGCATGTTTATCGGACGCGTGGGCCCCATCACCGTCGCTGTTAGCCTGTCTATTAAGCAGCTGCGCGCCGAGGCTAATATCAATTATCCTGAGGAAAAGATTATTGTCGGATAGTATTATTATTAATATTTTATGGAGGAATATCAGTGGCAAGGAATAAGCAATTCGCCGTACTGGGGCTCGGACGCTTCGGTATGAGCATAGTAAGAACCCTGACCGATAACGGTTATGATGTGTTGGCCGTAGACTCAAATATGAACAAGGTAAACGCGATAGCGCATTACGCGACCCATGTCGTACAGGCGGACGTAACAGAGGCCTCGGCTATGGCCGCTCTCGGCTTAGGCAATTTCGATGTCGTAATCGTCGCGATCAGCGGAGATATGGAGGCATCGATAATGGCGACACTGACCGCAAAGGAAAGCGGTTCGGACCATGTTATCGCAAAGGCCATAAATATGACGCACAAGAAGATATTGGAAAAGATGGGTGCGGACATGGTGGTACTGCCCGAGCTTGAGATGGGCGAAAAGGTCGCGACAAATCTGATCACAACGAATGTAATCGACTATATCAACCTTTCGGATGAATACAGCATCGCCGAGATCGAACCACTCAAAGAATGGGTAGGCATCAGCCTGTCCAAGTCCAACATCCGAGCCGAATACGGCTTGAACATCGTCGCGATTAAGAAGGGTAACCGTGTAATCGTATCCCCTAAGGCCGAGCAGGAGATCAACGAAAACGACGTTTTGGTTGTTATCGGAGAGACGAACTTTATACAGAGATACAAGCATAAATGAGTCAACGCGTACCTAATGTAAAACAGCTCGCCACATTGGCTACCAAGAAGGGCCGCACAGAGCTCGGTATGTTTATAGTGGAGGGCGAACGCTTTGTCAGAGACATCCCGCCGGAAACCGAGATCGTATGTTACGTGGTATCTGAGCAACGGGAAACGGCGTATGATCGTGCGCCCATGATCGTTTTACCCGAAAAACGCTTCAAAGCCCTTTCCGACACAGTGACACCTCAGGGCATATTCGCGGTATGTAAAATGAAGCCGTATACGCCCGAGGAGATACTCCGTACATCCGGGCGCTCCCTGTATATTCTTTGCGAGAATGTCTCAGACCCCGGAAATATCGGTACGATCATGCGTACTGCACATGCGTTTTCGGCTGCCGGTATATTCTTCTCCGAAAATTGCGCGGATATATATAGCCCTAAGGTCATGCGCTCTGCGGCAGGTGCCGCGTTACGCTTACCCTGTGCCGAGGGTGTGAGGGTTACCGAGATAGCTGATGTGCTTTCCAACGCTGATATCCAATTGATTGTTACCGATCTGCGCGGGGACAACCTTGACGGATACCATTTTCCGAAGCGATGCTGCATTGCACTCGGTAACGAGGCACATGGCGTTTCGCAGGAGCTTTTGGATGTGGCATCAATCAGGTTGAAGATACCAATGGACCCCACCGCGGAATCTTTAAATGTGGCGGTCGCGGCAGGAATAATGATGTATCAGGCAACACGTTAAAAAGGCAGGGTTGCCCCTGCCTTTTGCGCGTTCGATAGCATTATATAGCGTTGTGTGTGAAGCTTGCGATCCTGCAAATCGGAATCTCGGTAACCGAACCGAGCCAGTTGTAACCCCACGGATAAACGGGCTCTACAGCACCGCCGCCGCCACCACAGCAGCCCCAGCCGTTGTTGTAGCCGGTATTTGCAGCGGCTACAGCCGGTGCCGGATAGAAACCGTTCCAGAGTCCGGCGTTATAGAGTGCGGCATTTTCACCGTACATGCATGTGCTGCCGATAGGACATGTCGGGGGTGCGCCGATGTTTGTGATGAGCTTTACGTAACTCTCGCTAATACCTGCCAATACACCTGTAAATCCACTGCCGGACAGTCCGCCGCTCGTCGTGAATATCGTTACGGTCTGGCCGATATATCTTGCCATGCTTTCAATTAAAAAAGCGTCTGCCATTGATAAATCCTCCCTGTGATTGATATGAACGACTTTGCTTTGCCGTTCCTACCACATCATATGAGGAGTAGTCCAAAGATGTTACTGGCATATATCAGAAAGAGCCACCATCATTGATACTTAACAATGATGGTGGCTCTAAATTTTACGTTGGCATGTCAATAACTTTTTTTTATTATTGATCAGAAATTAAATCGTCGATATCTACATTAAAGTAGTCAGCCAATTTTTTCAAAGCTGCATAGGACGTTGGCTTATTCTTATTCGCTTCCCAGTTTTCTATATTTCTTCGCGAAACACCTGTCTCATCAGCTAATTTACGTTGACTGATCCCCTGTGCTTCTCTTAATTTACGTAAATTCAAAACATCACCTCCAAATATATCATACCACCACTATAGTGTCATGTAAACAAAAAAAGGACGCTGAAAATAATTAGCGTCGGTCTTTTTTGCTCATCCATATAACATATTGCGTAGCTTAGCACGAGAGATTGTACATCGTTGTAGATCATCGTAGCGACGCGTAAATAATTGTAGCTGTACACCAAATTGACACCAATTCACTATTTCAGGGTACTATTTAAACGAATCAAAAGCTCCGTAGATATGATATCTACGGAGCTTTGCTTTACCAGGGGTAGAAGGACT
>CAZUNC010000139.1:0-6383 GCA_964621475.1 uncultured Defluviitaleaceae bacterium
TATTGGATGTGATGCTGCCGAAGGTGGATGGGCTGGACACATGCAGACAGATACGCGAGTTTTCGGACGTACCGATCATCATGGTTACGGCTAAGGGCGAGGATATCGACAAGATAATGGGGCTTGAGTACGGCGCGGACGATTACATAACAAAGCCGTTCAACATAATCGAGCTAAAGGCCCGCATTAAAGCTATCCTGCGCCGCAGCAGCAAAAAAGATGAGGTCGTCGAGGAAAAGAATGTGCGCCGCAAAATAGACGGGTTGGAGATATTGACGGACTCGAAGCGTGTGTTTGTGGACAAAAAGGAAGTGAACCTCACCGCGCGTGAATATGATCTGTTGGAGCTATTTGTCGAAAACTCGGGTAAGGTCTACAGCAGAGAGGAACTGCTCGATACGATCTGGGGTAAGGATTACCCCGGCGATGTGCGCACGGTGGATGTACATGTGAGGAGACTGCGCGAAAAGATAGAGGCCAGTCCGAGCGACCCCAAATACATCATCACAAAATGGGGAGTGGGTTACTATTTTAAGTAAGGGGATCAACAAGCGGTTTGCGTTTGGAAACGCGTTCTTCAGTATCAAGTGGAAGCTCTTTTTCAGTTTCCTGCTAATAAGCTTTGTACCGTTGCTGTTCGCGTTTAGTACGCTACTTGTCTCTGTCGAGGACTATTTCCGAAAGGACAGGGAAAAGAAGCTCCTAAACTCTGCAAACATCATAGCGGGCAGCATAGCAAAGATGGGGTATTTTACAAACCTCGTCGATGAGCCAAAGCGGCAGGTGCTCAATAACTACCTGGACGAAAAAAGCCGGGAGGGCTACCGCGTGCTGGTCATGGACAACCGCTTGACGGTCCTGAACGACAGCAATAATACCGAGGTCAACAAGACACTGTTTATCCCTGAGGTGGTAAACGCAATAAAAAAGAAGAATGATGTGCGGCTGCGCAAAGGCGAGGAAACCGTCTACGCGTCTGCCTCGATAGAGGCGGGTCAAAATGTAGTAGGCGCTGTTTTACTCGTCGCAGCTGCGGACGACATCTTCCTTACTATGACCGATATCCGATCGGATCTGCTGCTCTTCACGGTGTTGATGAGCCTGGTCTTAGCGGTTTTGGTCTTTTTTGCGTCCCAGCTCTTGATCGATCCGTTACGTAATGTTCTGAAGGTTGTTCAAAAGATGTCGGAGGGGTATCTAAACGAACGCATCAATGTCACAGGTCATGACGAGTATTCGCAGCTTGGTGATGCGTTTAACGATATGGCTCAAAAGCTCGAAAAGGTCGACAAAACCAGAGAGGAGTTCGTCTCGAATGTCTCGCACGAGCTTAAGACACCACTCTCGTCGATGAAGGTGCTCTCGGAATCGTTACTGTTGCAGGATGGTGTGCCCGAGGAGATGTATCGCGAGTTTTTGCAGGACATCGTCTCTGAGATCGATCGCATGACACATATCGTTAATGACCTACTAAACCTCGTAAAGCTCGATCAGGGAGCAGCGACTATGCTCATGAAACCAACGGAGATTAACTCGATGGTAGAAGAGATATTAAAGAGGATGTATCCGCTCGCTCAGAAGAAGAATATCGATCTGGTATTTGAGGATGTCAGGAATGTGACGGTCAACTGCGACGAGGTAAAGCTTGATATGGCGCTATCGAACCTTATAGACAACGGCATCAAATACACACCCCAAAACGGTACGGTAAAGGTCATAGTCGACGCGGATCACAAGGACGCTGTGATAACGATAAAGGACACGGGCATCGGTATCAGCGAGGATGACCAACCGAAGATATTTGAGCGTTTTTACCGTGTAGATAAGACCAGGGACAGGGAGACGGGCGGAACAGGGCTCGGGCTTGCGATCACGCATAACACTGTGCTCTGGCACAATGGCAGCATCAGGCTCCAGAGTAATATCGGCGAGGGTACGACATTTATCGTGCGTATCCCGTTGAGTTCGTAAGGGGGCTAAGTGATGCAAGAAAGATTGAAGAAATATTCAAAGTTTTTTACGCTTAGAAATGTCGTACTTGCGGTTATATTCATCGTCTGTGCGGGCATCATCGGTTTTTATGCGACGACGGGCTCTATCGATGTGGTCACGAACGATCCGAGCATGGCTACTAAGGTCTACTTCGTAAACGCGTCGACGGGCAACATCGAGGCCGAAGAACGCGTGTTACCTACGAGCGAGCCAACAGAGATCGTCAGCGCAGTACTGGGTTATATGATCGAGGGACCTAGGAACAAGGCTCTAAATAAGCTGTTTCCGCCGGAGCTTGAGATATTGAATGCACCACGCATAGTAAACAGCAACAACAGCTCGATATTTGAGATTGAGTTTTCAAAGGCGTACTACAATATGCCACCGCAGCAGGAGGCTTTGTTCAGGCTCGCGTTTGTATGGACGATGACAGAGCTAAAATTTATAGAACAGGTGCATATATACATCGACGGGACCGAGCTCACAAACAGCCGTTCCGAGCCCATGGGGCTACTAAGCCGTGCGAACAACAGTATAAACCCACCCATATCGCCGTTCAAAACACAGAGTAGGGAGGTCGTACTGTATTTCGCAGACGAGACCCGCGAGAGCTTAATACGAGAGAACCGCATGATCGTCGTTAACGCCGACAAGCCTATCGAGCAGTTTATCGTTGAGGCCTTGATTGCGGGACCTAAGAATGAATCCTGTTATCCAACCATGCCGCCCGAGACCAAGGTACGTGCGGTGCATACGGACGAGGGCATCTGCTATGTAAACCTCAGTAACGATTTCTTGACAAAGAACCCGGCTGTCGCGATACCCGAACGCACAACGATATACTCGATAGTAAATTCGCTGACTGAGCTCACGAGTGTAAAGAAGGTACAGTTCTTAATCGAATCCGAAAACGTCACGTCGTTTAGGGGTACGATGGATCTGAGCAAGCCATTCGAACGTGACGAGGCCATAACCATACAATGAATAAGCCAAAAATAATCATCGAACCGCTCGTCTGGCTGCTGAGTTTTTATATATGCGGGATATTAATCGAGCTATACTTAAATCAAATCTTTTTTGTCCCGCTTATATCCCTCGCGCTCTGGTTGCAGTTTGGCCAAAAGCCCGCTTTCAAGTTACGGGTCTTACCTGTCGCTTGTGTCGCGTTGATGTTACTCGGCGCGTTTATGACCACGCGTGCGCAAGCGGTGCGCGATATGAAAGCCGAGGATGCCGCGATTAAATCCGAGGTCGTAGATGTATACGGGTCTATCGAATCGCTCACTGCGTATCCTGATGGGGATGCACGCATTATATTAAAGGCGAGGGATTGGTCGCGAGACGGGTCGACGAACGGAGCTATTGTTGAAAGACTCGAGAAGCCTTTATATGTCAGCGCATACCTGTCCAAAGATATATTGGCCAATGCGGCACTGATTGACGATAACCAGCTAAAGGTTGGCATGGGTGTATTACTCACAGGCAAAATAAAAAAACCTGAACCCGCGCGCAATCCGGGCGGGTTTGACGAACAGGCATATTTCCGTGTAAAGGGTTACAGCTACAAGATCGAACCGAACGCCGTTAGCATGTCGAGGTCATATAACAGGATGCTGTCGCTGTCCGTGATGCAAAGCCGCATACGGGATTTCTGGATCAGTGCATATGACAAACACCTTCCGCCTGGATATTCAGCGATCATGAAGGCGATGATACTCGGTGAGAGGGCATCGATGGACGAGGGTAGTAAACAGCTCTATCGTGAGTCCGGCGTATTTCATATCTTTTGTATATCGGGTTTGCATATTGGGATGCTCGGCCTCTGCATTGGACGTTTGCTACGTGTTTTTATGGACCGCAAGACAGCAGGGGTTGTCTCACTCGCACTACTGATGTTCTATTGCCTGATGACCGGAGCGGCGATATCGACCACGCGCGCGGTCATGTTGTTCGGGATGGCAGTGCTCGGTGATATCATATGTAAGGAAAAGCGTTTGATGTCTGTGACGCTGTTTACGATGCTCGTGTTTTTGATTATTAACCCGCTGAGTTTGTTTGACATTGGCTTTCAGCTGTCGTTTTCGGCTGTCCTTGGCCTGTGCATGCTGACAAAGCCCGTTGAAGATATATTGATGCGCTTGCGCATCCCGAGTGAGCCGCGTAGCCTGCTCGCGTCGTGTATAGCCGCAACATTGGCGACAGTGCCTCTCTATGCCTATTACTTCTACTACATACCCGTATACAGTATCCCTATGAATCTCGCTGTACTACCGGCTGTGCCTATTCTTGCGGCTTGCGGGTTTTTACTGCCGATCGTGCCGTTCCTGTCGGGTGCGGTATTTTTTATACTCTCGTTTTATGAACGGGTCGCGGGGCTCATACTGTCGTTGCCGTTTTCGCAGATACTCACGGGTCGTCCCGCTGCGGCACTGGTGCTATTGTTGTATCTGACGGTATTTTGTGTGGCACTGGTGCAAACCCTGCCGCATATATACGCGCAGTACATGCGTTTTGTGGCGGTACTCACTGTGACAGCTCTGTTTGCGGCTGTCGCCGTTGAATACCGCTTTAGGCTCGGCACATCCGTAACTGCGCTTTATGTGGGGCAGGGGGACTGCTTTGTAATCCGCTCACGTGGGCGCACATTTGTAATAGACGGCGGTGGGGAGTTTGGACGTGCAAAGAACGAGAACACGGGAACTAAGGTACTTGTGCCGTTTTTGGACTATATCGGTGTATCGTCTGTTGACGGGGTGTTTATGTCACATATGGACAGCGATCATGCGACAGGGGTATATGAGCTTTTAAACGAGAAGACCGTGGAGCATCTGTTTATACCGGCGGGTGAAACAGTGGAACAGGCTGTGCCAAAGGATACCGTCGTTTCGGAGCTGAAACGAGGTGACAGTATCAGCTCTGGGCAGGCCATATTCCGTGTACTCTACCCAAAGGACCATATAAAGGGTGGCAGTGAAAATGATCACAGCCTCGTGCTGTTGCTTGCGGCTAACGATTTCTCGATGCTCTTTACAGGGGATATCACAGAGGAGGCCGAGCAGGATATCATCAGGCTCGAGCCGAGGTTACGCGTCGATGTGCTAAAGGTTGCACATCACGGATCTAAGTATTCTACGAGCGAGGATTTTTTGGATACGATAGAACCACAATTTGCTGTTGTGTCGACCGGCAGGGGTAATATGTATGGCTTTCCAACGCGGGAGGTGTTGGATCGATTGTCAGATAGGAACATACCGTTGTTCGACACCGCGCGAAGTGGTGCTGTGACGATACGGGTCGAGCAAAATAATATAAAAGTGTTAACCATGGATTCGACGGATAAAAACGGATGGAGGACGTTACTTGAAGGAATTAAGAAATGATATAAAAACCGGACAGTACAAGAGGGCATATCTGTTCTACGGCGACGAAAGGTTCCTACTCAAGTATTACGAAAACGAGTTGCAATCAAAGCTCGGTGGTGCGGATGTGTTTGAGGGGAATAATTGTGATGTGGCTCAGATCGCAGATGCGGTGATGACCGTGCCGTTTCTGGAGGAATACCGTTTTGTATTGGTGAGGGATTCGGGACTGTTCGCGACGGGACGCAAGGAGGACTCGGAGTATACTGCCAAGATGCTCAAGTCTATCCCGGACACGACGGTGCTGGTGTTCTCTGAGGCAAACATCGATAAACGTGTGAGTCTGTTTAAAAAACTCTCAGAGGTCGGAAAGGCTGTCGAGTTCAAGGAACCAGCCGAGGGCGAGTTGTTGTCATGGGTTACGAATGTGGTGAAAAAGGGTGGCAGAGAGATATCGAGAGAAGATGCCTCGTATTTTTTGCGGATCACCGAGCATGACATGAACGCGATGTACAATGAGCTCGCGAAGCTCACGGCCTATAGCGAGGGTGCCGTGACAAAGGAGCAGATCGATAGGCTTTGTACCAAATCAACTGAAAGTAAGGTGTTTGAGCTCGTGGACGCGATCGGTCAAAAACATCCGCAGATAGCGCTCAGTATCTTTTCTAATATGGTGCTCATGAAGGAATCGCCGATCATGGTGCTGTCTATGATCATCCGGCAGTTTAGGATTTTGCAGCGCATAAAAGCCCTATCCGCACAGGGTAAAGGCAGCGCGGACATAGCAAAAGCCGCAGGCATCAGGAGCTTTTTCCTGAACGAATACCTGCGGCAGACTAAGAACTTTTCCGATCAGATGCTTATAGCGGCACTGAAGGATTGCCTACAGGCCGATACGGACATCAAATCGGGCAATATTTCGGATAAACTGGCTGTAGAGGTGCTTATCGCACGCTACGGGTCATAGTTTATTTACTGCCTCCGGTGTAAAGTCCGTTACTATCGTCGGATAGCACACGGGCTTTGCCCAGA
>CAZUNC010000140.1:0-6363 GCA_964621475.1 uncultured Defluviitaleaceae bacterium
AATACTTGCCTGTATCTTTTTGAGCGTCGCGCTGATGGGTTTCTTTACGACCCGTAGTCTTGCCGCCGAGGATGCGGGTGTTTTTGTTTGTGGAAACCTAAAGCTAATGCTCGAGTTGTCGTATCCGGAGAGTGTGCAGGGGATCAGTCGCGCGAACATACAGGTTACGGTCAAATCTAAAAACGGCGCTATATCCACACCGATTTTTTTAAATCGGGCTACAACCTCAAAGCAGGTAATAACACTCGATGGTGCGCGATATGATGTTAATGTAGCACCGCTAAACGCGCTTGGTGTTGCTATAACAACCGAGCGGAATATCAAATACTTTAGCGTTGAAATTTTGAAGCTGCCTTTAGGGGAATATTCTGCAACGTTTACGGGAATGGGTTACGCACGATATACGACGGGCTTTGCGCTGATAAAGGATTATTCGAAACAGATCAGTCTGAATACACGTAACACACGGTTTGCTATAGGTGACATAAACGGTGACACGCGTGTAGACGGCGCGGACCTTGCGCTTTTGGAAAATAACCTGAACACATATAATCCGGCATATGATCTGAACAGGGACAATAAACTGGATATCTCCGATATCGCATATATAAACCGAAACCTCAGAGCATTCGGTACCGAGCAGATCGTTGATACCACTGTTATTGCAGCCTCTGCTACGGATCTGTCTGTAACTGCAAATGCGATCGGTGCAAACGCGGATGGGGATGTTTCGAGGTTATTTGATCCTACGAACACACTAAAGATAAATGCCGCGAATGGTCAGCCGATTGTTATCCCAATTCAGTTTAACACCCCCACAGTGATGAGCCGCATTGCAATCAACAGCCCCACGGTCTCGGGAGCGGTGGAAGGGGGCACGGCGCTTGTGGAGTACATAGACGCGAACGGTGCAAACGCGACGAAACAGGTTACCTTCGGCAACGCGTTACAGGGTGTGTCGTATATCGGCGAGACAGAGGGCCAGAATACTGTTGTGATAGACCTGGGCATGAAGGTCGCAGTCAAGAAGATCACGATCACGGTGACAAAGGTAACGGGCCAGAACGGCACACCGAGTTATACCGTGGTACAAAATATCGAGTTTTTAAAGGATATCGTCCAAGACAGTACTCCAGTCGACACAACACCGAAGAACCTCGTCGCAAC
Source organism: uncultured Defluviitaleaceae bacterium (assembly GCA_964621475.1). Taxonomy (GTDB): domain Bacteria; phylum Bacillota; class Clostridia; order Lachnospirales; family WQUN01; genus CAYURR01. The sequence goes on from CAZUNC010000140.1 coordinate 1,168, forward strand.
TGCGTCGGACACCAAGGTTGTATTGAACTGGAACACCGTGCCCAATGTGACGGGCTATAAGGTCAGGTATGGTAAAACCTCGGGAGCCTTGGACAGAGAGCTTTTGGTAAGCACCAACACCGCTACGATCTCGGGGCTTGATAATCTAGTGCCTTACTATTTTTCTGTAGCGGCGGTCAACGGCAGTTGGGAGGGCAGCAAGAGCGCAGAGGTAACAGCTACGCCCGCACCGCTCACGATCCCGGCTGCTCCGGACAATCTGAGTCTATCGCCCAGCGCAACAGGCATCGGTGCGACATGGAGCGCGACCAAGAACGCTACGGCCTATAACCTATATCTAAAGGCTGATGGAGACAGTGACTATATAAAGAAGGCAAGTTCGATTACATCGACCTCGTATTCGATAACGGGTCTGCGTGAGAACACAAGCTACAGTGTATGCATAACGGCATTGAACACGCTCGGCGAGGGCCCGAAATCCTTAGTAGCCAAGACAAAGACGCAGAGCTCGGTCATCACACCTCCGTCGATACCTACACTGAACAGGATACCAAACACAGAGATAGCCGAGATAACTATGACCTATCCTATAGGCGTGAACCTCGAAGAATACCCAGACAAGAAATTTGACGTGAACTATGTTGCGGACGGTAATTATTCGACGTTCTGGACCGCTCGCGCATTTTGGGAAAACAAGGAGTTCAACATAACCTTCAAGACACCGCAGGATATGAACTATCTCGTCTATGTGCCGAGACTGGACGGAAAATATAAAGAAAGCTTATACAAATACAACATCAGCGTGACGGACAGCAGGGGCACAAAAAAGCAAATCGTAAACGGCGGAGTCGTGCAGAACACCCCCGACAAGACGGGTTTTGCAGTGCTGTCATTCCCACGTACCACTGATATAAAGAAGATACACTTCGAAGTCATGCAGTGGAACGGTTCACCGACTAATGTCTCGTTGTCGGAGGTCGCGTTCTATAGATATTTTAGTGTAGACGATGATATCAAGGCATTGTTTGCTGACAATTCTTATACCTCGTTGTCTTCAAAGGCTACACAGGCCGAAATCGACCGGATCAAGGCCGTCGTAAACAATACAAACGGCTATTTCGTGGATAAAATAATATTAACGGATGAGCTCAACATGGCCCAGAGCCTTTTAAACGGCAGCAAGACAGGGCTCGGTAAGGTAATAAACGGCATTAAGAGTCGCAATATGGATAATGATATCAAGCCGATCAATAATTTCGAGCCACTCGGTGTAGTGGGCGAGGCGGGCAAGGACATTGTGATATATGCACAGATGCCCGCGGGTGAGACCGTAGATATTGTCGCGACGCAGTTCTTTGCGGAGGCATCGGCTTGGGAGTCAAAGCCCATCCCGATCACGAACGGCAGAAACGTCATAAACATTCCACAAATCGGTTCGACGGATACCTCACATGGCGGACCGTTATATATAACCTACACGGGCAATCGCCAATCAGAGATCAAGCTACATATAAAGTACGGTACGCAGATACCGGTACTTGAGCTGTCCGAATGGGCAAGCATGAGCGAGACGCAGCGTAGGACCGTCATCACTGAATACGTGACGATGTTGTCGTCTTATGTCAACACAGTCACGGGGACCAAAACAACGGCATTCAAAAACAGCACAGAGATCTCGTTGCCGAATATTTTACTGTCGCTGCCGGCTGATCAGGTGCTCGCAGGTATAAACGCCGCAGGCACAACTGCCGCCGCAAAAACCACCGGTGTGTATGACACGGCGCTCGCATGGCAGGATTTGTTAAGTGTAGTATACAAGACCCATGGTATAGATAATCCGCAGAACGAGCGCGGACGCTTCAATATCCGTTACGCGCGGATGTTCGCTGGCGCGTTCATGTATGCGTCGGGCAGACATATCGGTATCGGCTACGGTTCCGTCTCTGCGCTTATGCAGGGCAAGCCTGTTTCGTCCACAGGAAAGGACAAGCCCAACGCGCTGTTCGGCTGGGGTATTGCGCATGAACTGGGTCATGTGATGGATAGCCTCGGCAAAGCCGAGATCACGAACAACATATATTCGCTGTTTGCGCAAACCTACGACGGGGATAAAAACACATTGATGTCTCGCCTCGAAGGGGATTTGTATACCGAGATATTCGACAAGGTGTCATCAGGTCAGAAGGGGCTGTCTAATAATGTGTTTGTGAGCCTCGGTATGTATTGGCAGTTGCATCTGGCATATGACGGCGCGAGTGACAATTTCTATAACGCGTTAAACAAGGCCTATAAGGCGGGTGAGGGCAAGGACTTTAGCGGGGACGATCGGTTTGCTGTTGTAGCCGCAAAGCTTGCAAATGCAGACCTTACGGATTTCTTTGACAGATGGGGTTTAACCCTAAGCGATGCTGCAAAGACTGCAATTGGTGCTTACCCGAAGGAAAACCGTAATATATGGTATCTCTCGGACGCATCCCGTCGCGCGCGTCTTAATGGCAAAACATCGCCAAACAACATAACGGCCTCTGCGACTGCAACCGTAAATGATAAAGCCGTAACGCTCAAGCTCACCTCGAACGCGGACAGCTCATTAGTACAGGGTTATGAGATCGTCAGAAACGGCAAACCGATTGCGTTTGTGAGCAAGCCAGAATATATAGATGATGTTGGTGTAATCAATAATCTGACGTTGGGTTATGTGATCAATGTCATAGACATACTGGGCAATACAATAGCTACGGCGAGCGCACCACAGGTGAAGATATCTTACGACGCAGTGATAAATAAAAACCTATGGAGCTCGACATATGATGCGCAGGCCTCGACATCAACGATCACATTTAATAGTAAGCAGAGTGTGGCAGGTATAAAGATTTCGGGTACTGTTCCGGCTTCGGGTGGCTTTGAGGTTTACGCTCAGACCGAAGCGGGGCTTGTGAAGGCTGCGGTTATAGACTTTACAAAGAATGACGCGACGAATAGCGGATATTTAAAATACTTTACGAAACCCGGAGCGGCTGCAACGGATACGAGAATATGGACATATGATACCAACAGCATCAAGCTCGTCGGTGTCGGTGAAGCCATGCTCAGTAACATTGATTTCGTAGGATATCCCGGAGACAACATAGAGATTACGCAGATAGGGCGTCTTACGAAGGACTATAAATATGACAATGACGTAATAAAGGCGGGCTCTGTGGTGATCGTAGGCACATATAGAGGTGATCCGGTCTATGACACGGTGACCGTAAGCGGCCGCTTTGAAACGGTCGACCATACATCGGGCACAGCGAAGGCTACCGATCGCGAGTTGAACGGTTATGCGTTGATGTTTGCGGAGATACCAACCGACGGCGCAGTCTCTGCGATCAGCGACGGTATATGGATCTTTGTACCTGATGTGCAGGCGGAAAAGGTATTGCTTCAAAGCGGGGATGCCTCGGCATGTACGGACAGCGCGTTCCCTAAGGCGATAAAGGCCTCGTTATATACCACAGATGACGCAAATAGCGCAGCATCTAAACGCCTGTCGTCCGATACCGCATGGGTTGCTTTTCCATCCGATGTATCGATGTCCGGGCTTGAGTTGAGCGGAGGTAATCAATGAAGCGTATTAACTATATAATAATGTTTGTGCTCGCGGTTACGGTTTGCTTTTCGAATGCAATGACTGCAATTGCTGCGAATCCGGCTGTGACGGTCACAAGAAACGCGAACGGTTTCGGTGTTGCTGTTTATGGTTTGCCGCAGAACACCACGAGTTTGCAGCTGAGCTTGACGGTCAACAATGCATCGTTTACATCGGCTACGATGAATTGGAACAGCGGCTTCGGTTACACGAGGCTGTTTCAGAGCGGCAGCGGTACATCGACGGTTTTGACATTGATGGTCGATGGTGAAATGCCACTCGCCCCTAATACGACGATCCAGCTCGGTAATTTGAATCTACCCGGAGTGACCACAATGCCGTTTACGGCGGCCTGTGGTATCAAGCTACTGGACAGGGACTTCAATGAGAGCACATTTACAAACGTATCCGTGGGGTATTCTGATACTCAGGCAAATAGCGGTTCATCCTCGCAGAATACCGGTTCGTCGCAAAACTCATCGCAGAATTCAAATCAAAATGCCGAGCTTCCGGGTTTTGTGTCCAGCTCCTCATATAATGGTTGGCAGCACACGCTGACGCTTGATGAAGTTATTTTGGATCAGATGCTTAAAAACGACATCTCACCCGTACTGGATCTGAGCATGTGCACAAGCATAAAGCTCAATATAACCGCAAAACAATCCGAAGCGATACAAACCTCGAGCAAGCCTCTGGTTATCCGTACACGCAGCGCGAGCTACACACTCGAGACGGACAAGCTGCCGAACGAAGCGAAAACATCCTCGGGTGGCATCAGTGTCGAGATCAATCAGGACACATCGTTGAATAAACCGGAACTATTGACTGTACCCGTTAAGATAGTGGTCTCATATACTGAAAATGGGGTAAGCAAACAGGTAAAAGGTTATTCAGACTTTGTACGGATAGGGCTGCAAGCTCAGACGGCGGACACTGATGTCATGGCTGTGCGTATTGATAAGGACGGGGGCATAAACCCGGTCTTGGATAGGCTTACACAGGATGCTTCCGGATACTCGATAACAGCCTCGACCCTTGTAAACGGCACGTTTGCTGTGATGAAGCAACGATCAGCCGCACCATCAGCAACTTCGCATTGGGCATATAACGATGTGTTGGCTTTTGCCCGCAAGGGGATCATCCGCGATATCAATACCTTTGATCCCGACAAGCCTATCACACGTATCGCGTTTGTAGATTTGGCCATTTCGGCGCTCGGTCTGAGGGATTCGCTTTCGGAGGCTTCGCCGTTTAGGGATGTGCCCGACGATACACAGCTCAAATCATCCGTTATATTAGGCCAAAACTACAAGCTTGTAGACGGATACGATAACGGCGCGTTTAGGCCCGTAGAGCCGATCACGAGGCAAGAGGTCGCAAAGATCGTCAATCAGATGTTTGCGCTCGGTAGCTTTGATATAGATAAGAGCGCCGATTTGGCATACCTCAGTAGGTTCGCGGACAGGGCTCAAATAGGCACGTGGGCTACCGGATACATGTCTGTGCTTGCTAATAACGGCATATACAAAGGTGACTCGCATGCAAACATCAACCCCACCAAGGAT
>CAZUNC010000141.1:0-6210 GCA_964621475.1 uncultured Defluviitaleaceae bacterium
TTTTTGTTGCTTTGCATTATTTGGTCTCTTGGTTGTTTTTTGCTACAGCCCCTTTATGTATGTGTAGAAGAACAGTCTTCTTATTTTTAGAGAATTAAATTTAACAATCAAATGAAAATCTAAGGGTGAATACATGGATAATACATACGAAGAAGTTCTAAGAAGCTTAAAACGAAATAACATGGCAGGGCACTTCGTCGCCGACCAGCGAGAACTTATAACCCTAATAGGCAATCTAATTCAACAGGGTTCTACGGTTGGATGCGGCGACTCAGTTACTTTGGAGCAAACAGGTGTTTTTGATTTTATACGAAATGGCAATTATGTTTTCTTCGACAAGCATAAGACTGGGCTTACATCAGTTGAAAAGAGTGAAATATACTTAAAGAATTTTAGCGCGGATACATTTATCACCGGCTCTAACGCAGTTACTAAAGACGGTAAAATATTTAACATCGATGGCAATGGGAGCAGGGTTGCACCCATGTTATATGGCCCCAAACAAGTTATTGTTGTTATTGGTATTAATAAAATCGTTGACAACGTTGATGCGGCGATTGAGAGAACGCGTCAAATATCGGCTCCGTTAGATGCCAAACGTTTAATGAAAGAAACGCCTTGCACGAAGATTGGCAAATGCATTGACTGTAAGCACAAGCAACGCATATGCAACGACTTTGTGTTAATTACAGGGCAGTTTATAACAGACAGAATAAAAGTGATAATAGTCAATGAAACGCTCGGTTATTAATCAACAACTCTACGGAGCGTTTATTTAACTCACTTATATTTCCTGATACAATCTCATTCGGAGGTGATAAATGTGCAAAACGAAATGGTAGGAGGGCTCATACGTAAGCTGCGGCTCGAGAAAGGGCTTACGCAGAAGCAGCTGGCCGATAAGATGAACATCAGCGACAAGGCCGTATCGAAATGGGAGCGGGGCCTGGGCTGCCCGGAGGTGTCATTGCTTGCGCAGTTGTCGGACCTTCTGGATGTGAATACACAAATACTGCTGAGCGGCGAGCTCGGTGTTAATGATTTTGTAGGAGGAAATATGAAGAAAGCAAAGTATTATGTCTGTCCCGTATGCCATAACATAACCTTTTGTACAGGTAACGCGGAGATATCCTGCTGCGGCAGGAAGCTCGATGAGCAAGCGCCCAAAAAGGCCGACGAAACAGAGAAGCTAAACGTTGAGGTCATCGAGGACGAGTGGTTTATCACAAGTGATCATCCGATGACAAAGGAGCACTATATATCGTTTATAGCGTTTGCGTGGGGTGACCGCGTGCAGATAATTAAGCAGTACCCCGAATGGGATATGCAGCAGCGCTTACAAAAACGCGGACATGGGATGTTGATCTGGTATTGCACGGAGCACGGATTGTTCTATCAATTATGTTGACTCGTTCATAGAAATGTATTAAAATCTTTGCTGATGAGTCTACTAGCCCCAGACTGATAAACATATTACGAAGAGAGGTAACGGCAATGCGTGCAACATACATCACAAAGCCCACGGACGTCACGAGGAAATGGTTCGTAGTAGACGCAGCGGGTCAAACGCTCGGGCACTTGTCGACAGAGGTCGCAAAGATACTGCGCGGCAAGCATAAGCCTATCTATAGCCCCTTTATCGATACGGGCGATAACGTTATTATCATAAATGCTGACAAGATAACGGTTACAGGCAAAAAGATGGACCAAAAGGTATATAAGCATCATTCAAAGTGGGTCGGCGGCTTAAAGGAAACCACGCTGCGCGAAATGCTGAACAAGAAGCCCGAAGAGGTTTTGACACACGCGATAAAGGGCATGCTGCCCAAGAACGCGCTCGGTAGGGCAATGTTTAAGAAACTGCATGTATACAGCGGCGCAGAGCACAAGCATCAGGCACAGAACCCTGAGGTGCTTGCGATCAAAACCCGCTAAAACCCCACATTGATATCGGAAAGGAGTAACAGATAAATGGCAGTTGTTTCGTATTATGGAACAGGCAGACGTAAGAGCTCCGTAGCTCGTGTTTACCTCGTGCCCGGTAAGGGTGACATCACCGTAAACAAGCGCGGCATCGATGATTATTTCGGCCTTGAGACCTTAAAGCTTATTATCCGTCAGCCACTTGAGCTCACCGGTACGGTAGCCAAGTTTGACGTAAAGGTTAATGTATTCGGCGGCGGCTTGACAGGACAGGCCGGTGCTATTCGCCACGGTATTTCTAGAGCCCTGCTCGTAGCTGACGCAGAGTTGCGTCCCGCGCTCAAGAAGGCCGGTTTCCTCACTCGCGACCCGCGTATGAAGGAACGTAAGAAGTACGGCTTGAAGGGTGCAAGGCGCGCACCGCAGTTCTCAAAACGTTAGTTATCGCCGGGGGGACAAAAGATGGATCAGCAAGCACAAGGTACAACAGAAAAAACAGAGCGCAAGACATGGTCGGCGTTTATCGAATCCGATGCGGTTAATTTCTTTGATCTGCATGAACTGGAAAAGATGTCCGTGGAGGACGGTAATGGCAATAAGGCCAAGTTTACCCGCACTAAGGACAATGCGATAAAGGTTGAGCATTCTTCGACCGTGATTTTATAAGCAAATAATTATAAATGATACATTAAAGAACAGGCTTTGATATGGCCTGTTCTTTTTGCATATTAAAGGATTATCAAGGGGAGGTATATGTATGGTTTTGGATTTTACCGGATGGAAAACGAACACGCCTCGCGAGAATCTCGCGCCGGTCTTTAGTATGGACGATAACGGCTTGACGGTAGACGGGAACGGCAAACAGGGTGTGTTTGGATATTTTTCGAAGACCGTGCCCGTTCACGGCGGCAAGACCTACAAGCTGTCGGTCTTGTTCAAAGCAAACGACGTTTCCTACGATATAAATCTATATGCTGTTATGTTTATATGCTGGAAAAAGCCCGGTATGGAGGGCGGAGATTGTCCGATGGATGGGATATGCGATTTCAAGCGTGATGGGGAATACATACGCGGGGAATTTATAGGAAAGACGCGCGACGACATACAGGAGGCCGAGATCATGCTCGGACTGCGGTATGCGGCTGATATGAGCATAACATACAAATCTGTTTTGTTTGAGGAGAGCGAGGCAGCGCAGCCGCGCATGGTCAAGGTGACCGCGACGAAATACAATTCGAGCATTGCAAACGGGGATGTAGATATGAACCGCGTCAACGTAGAGCAGATGGTGCGGCAGGCGAGCGAGGAAGCCTCGGACTTGGTTCTGCTACCCGAGTTTTGCTTCGTGACCCCGGAGGAGATCCCGAACGGTGAAACCTCCGTGTTCCTGTCCGAGCTTGCGGTTAAGCACAAGATCAACATCTGCGCGGGTGTGATGGAGTTAGCGAGCGGCTTGCATTACAACACGGCGGTGTTATTTGACAGGCAGGGTGGCTTTGTGGGTAAATACCGCAAGACGCATATATATTTCCCTGAGGGGATATGGGGTGGTACAACCCCCGGCGACGAATTCCCGGTGTTTGATCTGGATATAGGCCGTGTAGGGGTTATCATATGTTACGACTCGTGGTATGCGGAGACCGCGCGGATCATGGCGCTCAAGGGTGCGGAGCTTGTACTGTTCCCGAACGCGGGTTACGAGGAAAAGCTACTGCCGGCCCGCGCGATAGACAACTGCGTATACATCGTATGCTCGTCAATGCATTCGCCGGCGGCTATCTATGACACGATGGGTGAGCGCCTCGCGTGTGTAGCCGCGGACAGGCAGGTGGCATCGGTCACGACGCAGATAGACCTGTCTGTTCGCCGCATCCCACATGCGAACGCGGGCGGCAATCTGAACCCAGGCTCTGCGGGCAGACGTTGCGCACGCAACAGTGTTTCGGACAGGATATACAAGGAAATCCTTACCGAGATGAACAGTTATCTAAACAGCAACGAGCCGTATACGTGGCTATAAATCTACCAGGTATGCCTGACCCTAAAGCCGACACCTAAACCGTCGGCTATTTTCTTGCACTGGTCGATCTCATCAGCCGAGATCACATCAACGACGGTCAAAATCGTTTCAATGCCATGGCTTTTACATGCAGTTGTAAATGCAAGCATCGCATCATATGCCTCAGCACCGTACACAGGGTGGCACAACTCGACATAACGTCGCACGTTCGGTGCGTTCAGGCTTATCGAGAACGTATCGATAACGGCTGCGAGGCGTTGGGTTGTCTTCGAACTGTTTATCAGATCGGACAAGCCGTTTGTATTTAAGCGTATGGGTTTGTTGTAGCGTTCCTTAATAAAGCTTGCGGTTTGAATCAGCAGATCAAGGCTTTCAGTGGGCTCGCCATAACCGCAAAAAACGAATTCCTTATACGCATCGACGTCATAATTTGAAAGCTGCGAAACGACATCTTCAAAGGTAGGCTCTGATGTAAGCCATAGGCTGTCCTTGTCGCCCACACCAGTCTGCGCGTCACGCACGCAAAACGTGCACGCACACGGGCATTTATTCGTGATATTTAAGTACAAGCTATCGCCCAAGGAATAAACAATATTGTCTGACATAGTCACACCTCCTGTATCGACGTTCGCGAGAGCATATCATCGAAGCACTCGCGCGTACATAATAGTGTACCCTCACGGACCAATGATGCGGCCGCGGCGGCTTGTGCAAAACGCAGCAGTTCAGCGACATCTGATGTGATGCCAGCGGCTATACCTGCGACCATCGAATCCCCTGCACCTTGTATGCCCTTGACCTCGATATCGAGTACAGGCGAAAAGAAATGCCTGTGCCCGTCCGTGATTAGCGCACCCTCTGCGCCCATCGAAACACAAATGATCTTAACGCCGCTATTTATCACGTGCTTGCATTGATCGATTATGGATAAAATATCCGGCTTTTGCTCTGCCTCGGTTTCGCCGCACAGGTGTGACAGCTCCAAGCTGTTAGGCTTGATGATATCGGGTTTTTCGGCAACGCCAAGACGCAAGGCCTCGCCATCCGCATCCAATATGATCGTGGCCTCGGGATTTGTGTCCCTGATTAAGCGTATCATCTGCGCATAGATATCCACGGGTAAGCCCGGTGGTATGCTGCCGCTTAGAATGAATACAGATGCGTGTGCGTAATCCTGTAGCTTTTGCATCAGCGCGTGTTGGATATCGGCAGTGACCGGATCACCCTTTGAATTGATCTCGGTCATGGTGCGGGTGCTTTGTTCGAATACCTTTATGTTCGTGCGTATCTCGCCCGGCGCAAAAACAAAATCATGCGCTATACCCGCATCGTCTAATGCGTTTGTAAGCATACGCCCGTTCTCGCTATAGTTAATACCGAGGCAGATGCTTTCGATCCCCAAATTTTTCAACGCCCGGCTGACGTTTACACCCTTACCGCATACGTCAGTGCGTGTGGATATAACTCTATTTAAGCCGCCATAGACAAAGCCCTCGATAGTTAAGGTTCTGTCTATGCACGGGTTCAATGTCATTGTTACGATATCTGCTCTGTTCACAGCTCCCTGCGCCCCTCCAATGCCTTTGTAAGCGTCACGTCGTCAACATATTCGAGATCGCCGCCCACCGGTACGCCATGCGCAATACGCGTGACCTTGATGCCGAACGGCTTTAACAGCTTAGCGATATACATAGCGGTCGCCTCGCCCTCCACATTCGGGTTGGTTGCGAGTATAACCTCATCAACGGCATCCGCACTACCCACGCGCGTTACGAGCTCTTTTATACGCAGATCGTTTGGCGTAACGCCGTTCATCGGAGATATTGCGCCGTGCAATACATGGTACTGCCCACGGAACTCGCCCGTGCGCTCATATGCGGCCATGTCACGCGGATCCTCTACGACCATAATCATACGGCCCTCGCGCTTCGGATTTGAACAGACCGCGCAAGGGTCCGTGTCCGTAAGGTTACAGCATATGGAGCAGTATTTGACGCGCTTTCGTGCCTCCAAAATCGCCGCAGACAGCGACTGTGCGCGGTCCATCGGCATATTGATGATATGAAACGCGATACGCGCAGCCGATTTTGCACCGACACCGGGCAAACGCGTGAGCTCCTCTATGAGCCTCGCGGTCGGGTTGCCGTAGAAATTCATCGTTAAAACAATCCCCCGGGTAAGCCCATGCCGCCCGTGAGACCGGACATTTGATTGTTGATCTGTTCGTCCATCTGTCTGATGGCCTCATTGACTGCGCTCATGACCAA
>CAZUNC010000142.1:0-6184 GCA_964621475.1 uncultured Defluviitaleaceae bacterium
TCGAATACTCCCTACACAACCACCCGCTCACGAACGACATACTCATATTCGTGGATAGCTGCAAGCCCGACATCGCCGTCACCGACATGAACACCGCCGTCCCAGCTCACAAATTCAACATCAAACATCACCTGAGCCGATATGATGACGATTATCCGGACTTTTTGTTGATGCTCGGCATGTATGCGGGGCTTCTAAAACCTGTCATGTCCATTCACGCGCACAAGGTCGCGCCCGATCCCGAGGGCTTAGACAAGTACCTAACGCTAAACGGCACCGATCGTCTGAAGTTTTTGTTTGATGCGGCTGTGAAGATGATCGTTTATACCTTCAACAGCTATGTATATGACGAGGAAAACCTCATAAATGACGAATACATCCGTAACCTCTTATCCCACCCGATACCTGTCGACGATGCGATATTCGATATCTTCGGTGCGTATTTTGATGCCGAGGAGTTTATGGACGAGTTGCGGGATTTTAGTGAGCACGCAAAACACTCGGGCTATAATGGCGAGGAAAACGAGGTGCTCGAGTTTGTGCAGTCGATCTTGGGCCGGATGGCCGCTGACGTGACCGAGACACATCGCTTCTCGGTGTTATTTGACAAGTTCTTCCTGCATGTGTTCGGGGACTATATGCAGATCATCTCTCCGCTGTATTTCAAGAGTCAGAGCGTCCGAGACAGCGTAAAGCTTATGTCCAACGCGATCTCGATAGAGGGGGTCGATGATCTATACCTGTATAACGCGGCGGATTTCTATACCCTCACACCATTGGGCCTGGCTCTGCTCGATGTACCTGCGAACCAACGCAATACGGTCTCAGCCGGATCGTTTGATCTTAAGAGCTTGCTTTCCCCGGATGGAGGCATAGACGATGCGGCACTCGCTGAGTGGTCCATCGCATATGAGATCAAGGGCTTTGACCCACACGAGAACCTGCACTTTAGGATCACAAGGCAGAACGAGCGGGAGCCCATAGCCGAGATCATCGTGTCCTCGGACATCTCGCTCGACATGTTATATTACGAGATATGCCTATTTAGCCGTATCAAGGAAAACGACGACTTCGTATTCTATGTACGCTCGGACGAAAACCTATTAAGCGCATATGGCTCGGATCGAAACCCGCATTGGGCACGCAAGGCCTCAGACATATGCCTGAACGATCTAAACTTAGCCGTAAACGATTCGATCAAGCTCATCGCAAACGGTACGCGATACAATATCAAGCTATATGAGATTTCGGAGGCGAATTGATGTCTTTAATAAATATTTTCTTTATCGCTATAGGCTTGGCTATGGACGCGTTTGCGGTCTCTATAGCAAACGGTATCTCGCTGAAACGATATAAGCCAACGTTCTCATTTATCTTTGGTTTGTATTTCGGGTTGTTTCAATTCCTGATGCCATTGATCGGTTTCTATGTGGGCTCGAGCTTCAGTCGATTTATATCAAACTATGATCACTGGATAGCATTCGGACTGCTGTCGCTGATCGGCGGCAAGATGATCTGGGAGACCTTTCGCGGTGGGGATCAGGAGGATCCCAACGCGCCAAAGTCCGATCATCTGGAGGATGAGCGTCGCATACTATCATCCAAGAACATGGTTGTATTGGCAATCGCTACGAGCATAGACGCGCTCGCAGTCGGTGTGAGCCTTGCGCTCATGAATGTAAATATCCTTCTTTGTGCATCTATTATCGGTGTAGTCGCGTTCGTTTTACCCGCGATCGGCATCTGGGCGGGCTTTAGCATCGGCAAGCGTCTCGGGGCTGTGTTTCAGAGCCTCTCAGGGCGTTTCGGCGGCATTGTGCTAATCATCATAGGGGTAAAGATTTTACTGGAGAGCCTTATCTCCTGATCAGGAGGTTCCTATGCTGGCCTTTCTTTTCGGTAAGATCGCAAATAACAAATGGCTGATGTTATGCTTGCTATCCGGTAATATTCTACTGGCTGGCTTGGTTTCGGTCGTACCGATCTACGCTCAGGCCACGTTGCAACGCCTTTTGCTTCGGGGCATTGAGGCCAAGCAACTTGAGCTCGAACGCTATCCGGGACTTTTGGAGCTGGGCTTTACATTCAACACCGTTGACGTGGAAAAGAGGCTCGATCGTGAGCTCGTGCTCACCGAATATGCCCGCACATATAATGCGTACAGCGATATTGTCGCTGCATATGACATCCCGGTGCTTTTTGATACCGAGATCATCAGCATGAACAGCCAGAGTTTCCTTACCGAAAACAGACAGGAGCTTCTTAAAAAGCCCACAAGCCTAATCGTATCCGCATACTCGGGCATAGAAGAGCATGTCTCTATAAGGCTGGGCCGTATGTTCAGTCCAGAGCCCGTAGACGATGTGATCGAATGTATCGCGAGTGTAAACGTCAATCAAAAGAACTTTGAGATGACGGATATCTTGTTAAACGACAATCTCGCACTCGTGGGCACCGAATACAACGGTAAGCCTATACGCCTAAAGGTCGTGGGATTCTTTGAGAGCAAGTATGACAACGACTTTTACTGGAACCAAACCCCGGATACATTGATCAGTCAAGTTGTCATCCCATATGAATTAATGAAACGGCGCTTCGTCACTGAATACGATGAGAGCTATGCGATCACTACGGCTATGCGTTCGATCGTGGACTGCCGCCGCATGTCGGTACGGGATACCGAACGTTACCTTGATCTTAACGAGGATTTCACACGCTTATTTTCGGTCCGATATAAGGCGGACTTCATCCCGATCATCGCGGACTTTAACGTTTTACAGCGTAAGCTGTTCACCTCGATATGCATTCTGCAGATACCGCTATTACTGATGCTGCTGTTCTTCGTGTCCATGGTATCAAAGCAAATATTCACACTCGAGCAGAACGATATCTCTGTGATAAAGAGCAGAGGCGCGAGCCGAGCCCAGATCGTTACTGTTTATCTTATACAAGCTATCGCCGTGTGCGTATGCGCCCTTTTTACGGGCATACCACTCGGCGTTTTTTTATGCCGCTTCATCGGTTCATCAAACGGCTTTTTAGATCTGGTCTCGCGCGCTGCGCTCGATGTGCGCATAAACCCGGAGGCTCTATACATATCCGTTGCAGCATGCGCTCTGTCCATACTTATGATGCTTTCACCCGTAATTCGCCAGTCACGCATGTCGATCGTAGACTACAAACGCAGTACCGCAAAGCCCAAAAATCCTCTCTGGATACGTTTGTATATAGACATACTGCTGTTAGTATTTTCGTTATACATCCTTTATACATATGAGACCATCTACAGTAGCGTAAACCTTTCGGACCCGCTGTTGTTTTTGTGCTCGTCGCTATTTGTGATGGCATGTGGGTTGATATTTCTGCGATTATTCCCATGGCTTATGAAGCTATTGTTCATTACAGCAAGGTCTCTGTGGCCGCCTGAGATATATGTTTCCCTCACGCGTATAATGCGCTCGCGCGGCGAAGAACGCTTCATTATGCTGTTTTTGATCTTTACAGTAGCGATCGGCATATTTGATGCAAAAGCCGCACGTACGTTTAATATGAACCGCGAAAACAATATCCAACATGTAAACGGCGCGGACCTCATCGTGCGCGAGGCATGGAAGAATAATCAACCTCCTCTCGGTATACAGGGACCGTCTGACGGTCTGCCGCCCATCGTTTGGGAGGAGTCCGATTACTCGAAGTTTACCGAATACAGTCATGCGATATCCGTAACGAAGGTACAACGCACAGCCATAAACGTTTATGTCCCGGACGGTAAGGTGCGCGGCGAGTTGCTTGCGATAGACACTAAAGCCTTCGGGGAGACCGCTTATATTCGCTCGGATTTATATAAACGTCATCTGTTCGAGTATCTGAATGTGTTGTCACAAAACCCGTCTGCTGTTCTGGTTTCAAGCGAGTTCGCAGACACCTATGGGTTCAGGCTCGGGGACCATATGGACCTCAAGAGCCTCGACAACAGGGACATGAACGGTGTCATCTGCGGGTTTGTGGATTATTGGCCAGGACACAAGAATATCGTGCAGATAAAGGACGAGGCAGGGCAGCTTGCAGATACCCCTAATTTTTTGGTCGTTGCAAACCTCAATTATGTTCAATCCATTTGGGGATTAAGCCCTTACGAGATATGGATCAAAACCGACGGCACAACAAATAACCCCTTCTACGGCTTTGCCGAAGAAAGGGGTTTAAGGTTTGCGCTATTTAAGGATACCAAAGCCGATATCATTAACATGCGTAACGATCCGCAGATACAATCCACGAACGGTGTACTTACGTTGAACTTCTTGGTTATATTATTTATATGCTTCGTAGGCTTTTTGATATATTGGGTCTTGTCTATCAAGGCCCGCGTGCTGCAGTTTGGCATCTTTCGTGCGATGGGTATGCCCATGCGCGGTATACTCGTGATGCTTTTGAATGAACAGTTCTTTGTATCAGTGCTATCTGTCTGCGTAGGCATCGTGATCGGTGAGCTCTGCTCCGCGCTATATGTGCCGCTTTTGAAGCTCTCGTTCAATGTAACCGAGCTGCAACTACCGTTTAAGATATTCTCGTATCCGTCCGACTACATACAGATCATCTGCATCATGGGTCTTATGCTTTTACTATGTGTTCTCGCTCTATACCGGCTCATAAAGAAGCTGAACGTTCAAGCAGCATTAAAGCTCGGGGAGGATTGATTATTCCCCACGTATCGCAGAGAGTGCGCTCAATCTCATAGCTCTACGCGCCGGGAAGTAACCCGATACAAGCCCGATCACCGCCGAGAACGTCATCGCAGACGCACTGAGCCACGGGGTTATCAGTGAAACCGACGGCTTTGCGGCTGATGGGTCCTGCATACCCATACTCGGTGCCATCGCGGACAGGAATGTGAGGTTGGCGTTATTTAGTATATATGATATAAGATAACTCATGCCCACACCTATCGTACCACCGATGAAACCTATCAACGCAGCCTCAAGCAAGAACAGCTTGCGGATATCCGAAATAGATGCACCGATGACCTTCATGATACCTATTTCCTTCGTGCGTTCATAGGTAGCAGTGATCATCGTGTTCGCAATACCTATCGCGGCTACCAACAGCGACACCGCACCTATTGCACCCAGCAGTGCTTGCAATCCCATAGCCGTATTCTGTGCGCTGTCGAGGTACTGCGTGGGTATCTCCGCGTTATATCCCATCGCTATAATCTCGTCCCTGACCTTCTTTACGGTCTTTAGGCCTGTGCATTTCACGAGTACCGTATCGTAACCCTTGGGCTTTTGATTCGATGAGGACGAGTAATAACCCCATTCGCGCTGCTGCTCCTGTTCGGACTTGCGCTTATCCTCATCGAGCTTTCTGGCAACCTGTATATCCATGTAGATCGATGTGTCAGAGTTGTAGTCCTTGGGCTTTAATACACCGACCGCACGTATCGATATCGGCTTGATTTCCGGTGTCGCATTCCCGCTACCATCATCCGTTTCGCTACCCTCCGTGCCCTGATCTACATATCCGAAATCCCTCTGTATAAAACGATAATCATACGACATCGATATCCGCTCGGTCATAACATCCACAAGCGTCTCGACCGGCATTCCCTGCATGTCTTGATAATACCGCTCGCTGTAGAACACCCTCATGCTTGGCTTATAAAAGTTCAACTCGGACTTCGCGCCGAACACGACGTTATATTTGTCCCCGGGTTCGAGTAACCGGCCTTGATCGGTCTCAAACCCAAGTGCCTGCATAGCGATCGGATCGATACCGATGACCTGACACCAATCCATGATATATTTACCGCTTTTAAGAAACACATTGGTGCGGTAAATCGGACTCGAGGTCACTACACCCGGTATCTGACGAAACTTCGCGACCATGTTATCGTCGAGCTCGGGTGGGGTCTTTTGCTGCTGTGACGAGCCACTGGACGAAATGGTCATACCCATGCCGCCATAATAACGGTTCTGGCTATTGCCATAGACCGTGACGACCGTGACGTCACCCATCTTCTTGATCTGCTCGTCAAACTGTGCGTTGATAGCGAGACCCAGCGAAATCATAACGACGATCGATGCTGTACCGATGACCACACCGAGTATCGTCAGGAATGCACGCAGCTTTCGTTTCGTGAGGTTTCGCAGGGACATCCCAAAAACATCACGATTATTCATCCTGT
>CAZUNC010000143.1:0-6165 GCA_964621475.1 uncultured Defluviitaleaceae bacterium
ATAGAGTTTTTCTCTACGGTAGCTATTATGGGGAAAAAACGGATAAATTATACATAAATAATAAAAATAGGAGATGTGAGCATGTCAAACATAGAAAAGGCATATGATATCGCAAAAGAAAGATATGCGGAAATAGGCGTAAACACCGAGCTTGCGATGCAGCGATTAGACGATATCGCGATCTCGATGCATTGCTGGCAGGGTGATGATATTGGGGGCTTTGAGCATACCGGAGCGGAGTTATCCGGAGGCATACAGGTCACGGGCGCATATCCAGGCAAGGCGAAAACACCTACACAACTGCGTGAGGATTTGGAAAAGGCGCTCTCTTTGATACCGGGTAAGCAGAAGGTCAGTTTGCATGCGATATATCTGGAGAGCGACAAACCCGTAGCGCGTGATGAGATCGCACCCGAGCATTTTGAAAACTGGGCAAACTGGGCCGTAGAGCAGGGCATAGGCTTGGACTTCAACCCGACGCTGTTTGGGCATTCGTTGAGCGCGGACGGCTTTACACTATCGTCCGCGGACGAGGCCAAGCGTGCGTTCTGGATCAGGCACTGTATAGCGTCGCGAAAGATCGGCGAGTATCTCGGCCAAAAAACCGGGAAAGCCTGCGTGAACAACCTCTGGATAGCGGACGGATTTAAGGATACGCCCGTGGACAGATATGGATGCAGGATGCGCCTGAAGGCCTCGCTCGATGAGATATATGCCGAAAAGGTAGACAGGGCGTTTAACCTTGACGCGGTCGAGAGCAAGCTGTTTGGCATCGGCTCCGAGAGTTGCGTTATCGGCTCTCATGAATTCTATCTCGCGTATGCTCTCTTGAACAATATATTAGTCACGCTCGATGCAGGTCATTTCCATCCGACCGAGCAGATATCGGATAAGGTCTCATCGGTGCTTGCATATGCGGACGAATTATTTTTACATGTATCGCGCCCCGTACGCTGGGACAGCGACCATGTTGTTGTATTAAACGACGAGCTGTCTCAGATAGCCAATGAGATTATCATTAACGGATTTGAGAACAGGGTACATATCGGTTTGGATTTCTTTGACGGCAGCATCAATCGTATAGCCGCATGGGTTATCGGAACGCGTAATATGTCAAAGGCGCTATTGAATGCGCTGCTTATGCCCGCCCAGACACTCAAGGAGGCCGAGCTTTCTGGTGATTATACAAAACGCCTCGCGATGCTTGAGGAGCTAAAGTCATATCCGTGCGGTGTGGTATGGGATTATTACTGTATGCGTAATAACGTACCGGTCGGGCTCAAATGGCTCGATGAGGTCAAGGCATATGAAAAGAGTGTATTGATAAACCGATAAGGGGTGCTCCATGAAGAATAATAAACTCAGGTATGCTATCGGTATGTTCGGTACATCTATACCGGTCAATATGTTCAAGACCTACGCGGCTATTTTTTATGTGGATCGCCTCGGCCTGCCGATGGCGAAGTTTTCGCTTGTGTTACTGTTATATACATTCCTTGATGCCATAGATAATCCGATCTATGGCTTTCTTTCTGACCGCACGCGCACAAAATGGGGACGCAGGCGGCCATGGCTCGTTATCGGTACGCCGCTGTTGGTGCTCGCGCTTATAGCGTTCTTTAATGTACCGGGCTTTGTTACGGGCAACGGGTTGTTTGCATATATGTTGCTCGCGTACTGCCTGACCGGCACAATTGATTCGTTGATCAACGCGAACTACGGGGCGTTGTTTCCAGAGCTGTTTCCGGATGATAAACAACGCGCGGTCACAAACGCTATGCGGCAGGCGTTTCAGCTCGTCGCAATGATCATCAGCATCGCATTGACACCTGTTGTAACCTCGGCGATTGGGTATCAGCTCACGTCGGTGATCTATGGACTGTTGGGCGGCGCGGTCATTTTATATATGACCTTCGGTTGCCATGAAAACCTCGATGCCCCGGAGCTCGCCGAGATGCCGCGCTTTTTAGAGAGCCTAAAGGCACTCGCGTCTAATCAACGCTTCTGGATAGCGGGTCTTGCGAATGCATTCTATTCGGCGGCCGCGTCTATGCTCACGGCCTCTATGCCTTTTTTCGTCAAATATGCGCTCGGTGAGCCGGACAGCATGACAACCGTACTGATGGCCTCGGTACTCGTCGTGGCTATCGCGGGTGTGGCAGGTTGGGCATATTTGATCAAACGGTTTTCGTTACTACCCGTATGGCGTGCGGCGCTGATGTTTTTGGCTGTGATGCTCATACCGCTCTATCTGTCCAAAACCCTGGTGCCCGCGATCATATCGAGTATATTGGTTGGCCTTGGCATAGCGGGGACTATCGCGACGATGGATCTGATAGGTGCGCGCATCATGGACGAGGATAGGGCCAAGTCCGGACAGAAGCGCGAGGGCATCATATCAAGCGCGATGGGTTTTATGAACCGCTTAAACGGCATATTTACGGGGCTGGGCTTTTATCTCGCGACGGCGGTGTTTGGCTTTGAGAGCGGCAACAACCCAGGACCCAACCCGGGTGGCGCTGCACGGTTTCTGCTCACGTTGTTTCCGTTCGGATTGATGCTGATGAGCCTTATATTTGCGATGATGTTTAGGGAACCGCCAAGGCAAGAAGAAAGATAACCTTGAATATTTCCTGGAAAAATTGTAAGATTATGATGGTGTATCAACAATATTAAAAGGGGGAAATGTATGCTGTATTCTGCAGAAGTGGAAAAGATGTGCGTAGTGGCAAAAGGCCCCAATCACGGGCCGGCGCCGATACCCGAGGAGGGTAAATGGGTACAGGCAAGAGAGGTAAAGGACATCAGCGGCTTGACCCATGGTGTAGGCTGGTGCGCTCCGCAGCAGGGCGCCTGCAAGCTCACACTGAACGTCAAGGACGGTATCATACAGGAAGCGCTTGTAG
The DNA here is from genome assembly GCA_964621475.1 of uncultured Defluviitaleaceae bacterium. GTDB lineage: Bacteria > Bacillota > Clostridia > Lachnospirales > WQUN01 > CAYURR01. The sequence goes on from CAZUNC010000143.1 coordinate 2,907, forward strand.
AGACATTGGGGTGTTCGGGCATGACGCACTCGGCAGCTATGGCGGCTGAGATATTGCCGGGCAAGACGATTTTAGAGGCATTAAACACGGACCTCGTCTGTGATGCGATCAATGTGGCTATGAGGGAGTTATTCCTTCAGATCGTTTATGGCCGTACGCAGACAGCGTTCTCTGAGGGCGGACTGCCGATAGGCGCAGGCCTCGAGGACCTTGGAAAGGGCGAGCGCTCACAGGTAGGTACGATGTTTGGTACACTCGACAAGGGACCGCGTTATCTTGAGCTTGCCGAGGGTTATGTGACACGTAACGCGCTGGATAAGGATAATCAAATCATCGGTTATGAGTTTATCCACTTGGGCAAGATGATGGATATGATCAAGAAGGGCACAGATCCGAAGGAAGCCCTCGAAAAGGCGAAGTCTACATACGGCAGGTTTAACGAGGCGGTCAAATACATAGATCCGAGACACGAATAAGGAGGATACGATGATAACCTTTGAAAGCTATGAAAGACGCATAGACAAGATCAATGCGGTATTGCAGAAGGAAGGCATAGCCTCCTTAGAGGAAGCAAAGCAAATATGTGACGCAAAGGGCATAGACCCATATAACATCACAAAGAAGATTCAGCCCATCGCGTTTGAAAACGCATGCTGGGCATATGTAGTCGGCGCGGCTATAGCTATAAAGCGCGGCTGCACAAAGGCTGCCGATGCGGCAGAGGCTATCGGCATCGGCCTTCAGGCATTCTGCATCGACGGCTCTGTAGCCGAGGACCGCAAGGTCGGTTTGGGCCATGGCAATCTGGCTGCGATGTTACTGCGTGAGGAGACCAAGTGCTTTGCATTCTTGGCAGGTCACGAGAGCTTTGCGGCAGCCGAGGGCGCTATCGGTATCGCGGGCTCCGCTAACAAGGTGCGCAAGCAACCCCTGCAGGTCATCCTGAACGGCCTCGGTAAAGACGCCGCACAGATTATCTCGCGTATCAACGGCTTTACATATGTGCAGACACAGTTCGACTATGCAACGGGTGAAGTTAAGGTAGCAAAGGAGATCGCTTACTCCGAAGGCGCTCGTGCAAAGGTTCGTTGCTACGGTGCTGACGATGTCAGAGAGGGCGTTGCGATCATGCATCTTGAGAACGTGGATGTCTCGATCACCGGTAACTCAACGAACCCGACACGTTTCCAACATCCGGTAGCGGGTACATACAAGAAGGAATGCATGGACTTAAACAAGAAGTATTTCTCGGTTGCCTCGGGTGGCGGCACAGGCCGTACACTGCATCCGGACAACATGGCAGCGGGCCCCGCTTCGTACGGTATGACCGATACGATGGGCAGAATGCATTCGGACGCGCAGTTTGCGGGTTCCTCATCGGTTCCGGCGCATGTTGAAATGATGGGCTTCATGGGTATGGGTAATAACCCGATGGTTGGCGCTACGGTTGCCGTTGCGGTTGCTATCGAGGAAGCGAAGTAATATAAAAAATCGAATGGGGGTGGGTGCTTGAGGACGAAGCAGAACGCATTGGTACTGTCGATCATATTGATAGCAATCATGGGGCTTGTGGTTACGATGACGATTAATTATCACAGCCGGCTAAAAGAAGACCTCGCAGCATCTACCTCCAAAACGATGCTTGAGGTCATCGATCAGCAGAAATTTAACTTTACCTCGGAGATCGAGGCCGACTATAACTCGATCATCGTTATAGCCGAGGGTATCACTGCGGTGCTTGATATATGGGACAATGGAATCTTAGAGGCAGGCGTGCCTCAAAACGCCGGAAGGCTGTCACAGCTTCTAAATAGGTTTATAAAAAACTCCAAATTCGAATTCCTGACAATAGTTGATCTAAACGGAGAGGCCGTATTGAATTCGGGCGAACGTCTGAATATCTCTGAGAGCAAGAATTTTCAATCGGCCATCTCGGGCGTAACAAAGATCGGTGAGGCTATGAGATCGCCGGTCAGGGACGATACGATCATCCCGCTGTCGACACCGCTATATCATGACGGCGAGATCGTAGGCGCTCTAATAGGTACATACAATTCAACGAGGCTTTCAACGCTGTTGCTGCCTTCGTTTGAAAACTACGGCTACAGCTTTGTGACGGATGTAGACGGCCAGATGATAGCGGGCACCCGCTCGGCATATACCGTTACGACCGGCAGCAACCTGTTTGAATCTTGGCAGGATGCTGTGTTCTACGACCTTGATGACTTGGCTACGATTAGAGCCAATGTCATGGATCAAAAGCCGGGCTCCGCGCATTACATGCTCGGTACGGAAAAGCGCTTTATGCATTACAAATACTTGGGTATAAATGATTGGTATATATTCACAATCGTACCTGAGGATGTCATATCCGAGGACGCATTTAGAATCACAAAGCAGGCTACGGTGCTCATTGTTACGGTGGTGGTGTTGTTTGGGTTCATGATCGGATTTATCCTCATTCAAAAAATAAATTCGGATCGTATCTTTGCTGCGTATACTGATAAGCTGGAGAAGATGGCGTACAGCGACGAGCTGACCGGCATACCCAATATGGCAAAGTTTAAGATTGATTGCAAGAAGCTTCTACGCGAAAATAGCGGGAAGAAACATGTTCTCGTTAAAATAGATATGGTTAAATTTAAGCTCATTAATGAAATGTATGATTTTGATATGGGCGATAAGGTAATAAAGGCTGTGGCACAGTCCCTGCGTGAGGTTGCCGAATCCGCATTCTGCCTATACGCACGTATAAACGCCGATGAATTTATTATGATGGGTGAGTATGCGCAGTTTAATCTGCAGCAGGAATGCGATAGGTTTGAGGCGTTGATAAAGGCTAACACCTCCGAAATGCTCGGCAATTACCGTCTGGAGTTTAAATACGGCATTTACATGGTCGAACCCGGTGATACGGATATCAACTCGATGCTCGAAAAGGTCAATTTTACGCACCGTATCGCAAAGGCAACGGTTAATGCGCCGGTATCGGTATATAACGAAAATCTGCACAGCCGCCTCGTCGAGGAGAAAGAGATTGAGAACAACATGGAAAATGCGTTGTTCAACGAGGAGTTCAGGGTGTTTCTACAGCCCAAATACAAGCTCTCCAATGAGAAGATCGACGGCGCTGAGGCGCTCGTACGCTGGCATGACAAGAATGTCGATGTGGTATATCCGAGCAAGTTTATACCGCTCTTTGAGCAGAACGGCTTTATCGTGCAGCTCGATATGTATATGTTTGAGCGTGTATGCGGTA
>CAZUNC010000144.1:0-6043 GCA_964621475.1 uncultured Defluviitaleaceae bacterium
AGGACATGAACGGAAACGGCATGCCCGTATTGGGTAAAAGATTTGTAACGACGCTTACATTTACAAACGTCTCAAACGCTATCATGGCCGCCACGCCGATAGCGATCATACGGCCCAGCATATCAGGCGCGGTAGCCGCGACATGTATGCATTTGGCGATGATGATAAACATCACGCCCAAAACCGCGACGCATCCTTGAAAGCCGAATTGCTCAGCCAAAACCGCAAAGATGAAGTCGTTGCTGCCCTGCGGTATCCATGTGCCGTTGCCGACACCCTTGCCGCTCAAAAGACCCGAACTGACCGCGCTCAGCGAGCGGTTTATCTGATAATACAGATCGCCGCCAACCTCGGGATTAAAGAACGTCAGTATGCGGTCTTCCCATTGATAACGTCCCAATATCTTTGTCGCGATTATCGGATTCTCAGGGTTCTGGATATCATGCCATAAAAGCAACGCGACAGGCAGGACTATCAATGTAAAAGCGATGATATACCTTATGCTCAGCCCTGACGCAAACAATAGACTGACGCCTATAGCCATGACGACTAAGCTCGCGGACAACGAAGGCTGGATTTTTATTAAAACAGCGGGTAGCGCAACAAAGGCTATGATCAACAAAACGATGCGGATGTCATTAATGTTTTCTTTGGTTTTGTCAATGAATTTAGCAAGGAACACAATCAGAAATATCTTTGCAAATTCGGAAGGCTGTATGGAAAACAGGTTACCTATTCGGAACCAACGCGCAGTATTCGTAGCGTCGGGGCCTACAAACAACACCCCAACGAGCATGCCTATCGCGACGACATATATCAGGATATAAAACCTTGCGATAAAGTGATAGTCAATAACAACCGCGAGCGCGAATAGCACAAGCCCCGATAAAAAGAACAAGCGTTGGCTGACATATGCGTTAGCGAGTCCACCGCCGGTCTCGGCCAAGGTGATTTCCGAGGATGATTTCACGGTGCCGATAATAAATATGCCGAAGATCGAAACGGCGCACACACACAGAAACAACAATATGTCAAACGAACGGATTTGCCTGCGAATACTCATAACCGTATCAAGCTCTTACCTTTCTGAGGCTCTTGATCGGGATATTCGCCAGCAGCACGGGTACATTTTCACCATCCGAACCGTCGGCGGTCTGCGTGATCTGAATATCCAGCTCTTCCTCGTCTATCTCCATGTAATTTGAAATCACCTTTATGATATCCATCTTAAGCATTTCCAATACTTGGGTCGAGCAATTTACCCTATCATGTATCAAAACCAGCTTCAGGCGTTCCTTTGCCACTTCTTTTGATGAGTTCTTCTTTGTAAAAAAGCCAAACAGATCCATTGTCACCCTCCAAACTCTTATGGACTCTACTTTTTAAACAACTTCTTCAACCACGCGAGGAAACCCTCGTCGACCTTGATATCCATAAGCGGTACCGTCTCGCCTAAGATGCGGCGCGTAATGTTACGAAACGCTTGCCCGGCCCTTGAGTTTTCATCCGTTACACAAGGCTCACCCTTATTTGTAGACACGACGATCGACTCGTCGTCGGGCACTATACCCAAAATATCTATAGCCAATATCTCCGTAACATCCTCGAGCGCCATCATATCTCCGCGCTTGACCATGTCCGGGCGTATCCGGTTTAGGATCAGCAGCGGGTTCTTGACCTCGGCTGCCTCGAGCAGCCCGATGATACGGTCTGCGTCCCTGACCGCCGACACCTCCGGCGTAGTCACGACGATCGCCTTGTCTGCTCCGGCCACCGCATTCTTAAATCCCTGCTCTATGCCGGCCGGGCAGTCTATGATGATATAGTCGAATTCTTCTTTTAAATCCTCGCAGAGCTTCTTCATCTGCTCGGGGCTCACGGCATCCTTTTCCTTAGTCTGCGCAGCCGGCAGCAAAAACATGTTAGGGAAGCGCTTATCCTTTATCAATGCCTGCTTTAGGCGACAGTTCCCCTCTATAACGTCGATAAGGTCATATACGATACGGTTTTCAAGACCCATGACCACGTCCAAATTTCGCAGTCCGATATCGGCGTCCACCAATACTACCTTCTTGCCTGCCATCGCAAGCCCTGTGCCTATATTCGCCGAGTTCGTCGTCTTGCCTACCCCGCCCTTACCGGATGTTATTACATACACTTCGCTCATGCGTTTCCCCTCTTCTTTTAATAATGCTTATTTATAAATTTCCGATCGGCGCTATGTATATCTGCCCTTCGTTTATGTACGCGCAGGACGGTGTGGGCTTCTTCTTGCGCTCTTTTTTAAATATCGCCCTGCGTGAACGTTTTTCGTCGCTTTTATCATTAGGGATATATGTAATGATATCTCCTATGCGCAACTGTATCGGCTGTAGTGTCAGTGCCGCTACATACCTGCTCGTATCGCCACCCGATCCCGCGTGCACCATGCCCTTGAGCGTGCCCAGTACAATCACATTACCCTCTGCTATGATCTCACTACCTGGGTTAGCGTCCCCGAGTATGACTACACTACCCGCATATCTCAGGCTCTGTCCCGACCTCAGTGATCCTGTATGAAAATACGCGTTCTGTTCAAAACCCACGCCTATGGGCTTTGAGAACAGACGACCGGTCTGACCGTCTATATCCTTTAAGGCCCCGTCGGCCGTATTCCGGGTCTCTTTATCATTCTCGGCCTCTGACGCATGAGCCTCAAGCTGCGATTCCAGCATCAACACCGCCAGGAGCTCCTCTTTCTGCTCATCAGTGAGCGTATAGCCCGTAAAACCGACGGCGGTCTTCGCATCTTTGAAAAACTTCCTCGCCTCCGAGGACTTTTGAGTCAGATCGGCCTTGAGCTTATCGTATTCCGTGTTTTCATCCAGCCACACATCTATGCCGTTTTTCCTGCCCTTGAAGATCACGGTTTCCAAACGCTATCTATCCCTTCGGGTTCATATATTTTCGGATTTATATCTATTTTACCAATGTGTTGACGGGTTCGGGTGGTACAGGTTCCGCGTTGAGACCGAAATACTCCTCAATGATCAATCGGGCTATCTGTGACGCGAGCGCGGGGTTATATGTTGTATCACCATACGGTACGCTCACATACACCGCTATCTCTGGATCCTCATATGGCGCAAAGCCACCGAATGACGAGTGATCCCTACGCTTCTCGTTCTCCTGCGCGGTACCGGTCTTTCCGGCTACACGTATCGGCAGATTTGCAAATGCGTCCCTACCTGTACCGTGCTTGCCCTCGGTAACGGCGATCATACCCTTGTATATCTCGGCCCAGGTGCGGTCGGATATCGTCGTTTGTTGCTCCTCGACTATAGGCTCTGTCACACGCTTTGTGGTTCCGTCATATGACTTTACACTGTCTACCAAAAACATCCTATAGCGTGTGCCCCTGTTCGCGAGCACCGTGATGTATTTGGCCATATTCGCAGAGGTATAGTTGTTATAGCCCTGGCCGATAGAGGTTTTAACGGTATCACCGTCATACCACTCGTAATCAAACCTTTCGGCATCCGGGTTTTCAAGCTTCTTTACATATTCCTTTAACTCCGGTGTAGAGATATTTAACATGCCGTCTTCGGACTTGATATCCTTTTCGCCGATCTCGACACCTGTGCGCTCGTTCAAGCCGAAGTATTTCATGTATTCGTTAAGATACCCGATACTCTGGAGCTTGTTGCCGCTCTTTGTGTTGCCGAGGCGATATGTTGCATCACAGAAGAAGAAGTTACACGAAACCTCGAGTGCACCCGCTACATTCAAATGCCCATGTGATGAGGTAGACCAACATCTCGTATATGGCGAGCCGGCCTCTTTAAACACTGTGCCGTCATATATCCTCGTATTCGGGCCGACAGAGCCCTTCTCGAGCACTGTAACCGCCGATATCATCTTAAACGTAGAACCCGGTGCACGCTGTTCCATAAACGGTCGGTTATACATCGGTGTGGTCGGGTCGTTATTGAGCTTATACCAATACTCGTTATTGAAGTTATTTACAAACTGGTTGTTGTCATATGACGGATAACCGACTGCGGCAAGGGTGGCCCCTGTCTTTACATTCACGACGACTATCGAGCCCGTGCACGGATCCACATTTAGCTGTGACGGCAGCAGCTCGTCCTGCTCGATCTTATCGACCAGCACAGTCAATGGCCTTATCCTACCCCCACGTATCGCATCCGCATAACCCTCGTCCTGTGATATCAGTCCCTGCTCCAGCATGACTAATATCATTTGCTTTTCTGATATCCTGTTGTCCTCTAAGGCTTCTACAATGACCTTCTTTATCTCTTTTACACCGCTGTCGTCCGCGACATCCGGCAATGTGAGTTCTTCATCTGCCTCGTAATAGTCCTGCACATATACCCTAACCGGGTAGCTGTCAGAGCCCTCCGGTGACGACATGATCTCCCTTACAGAGATCGAGTTGCCGTTTACGAGCCCACGCAGGACATCCTTAACCGTGAGCTGGTTCTCCTTCGGACGTTTCTTTGTAAGCTTTGCGAGGACTGTCTCCTTCAGTTTCGCTTGCAAGGTATCCAACGCGAAGCGCTGCAGGTCTATGTCCATCGTCAGGAACAGATTATTGCCCGGGACAGGATCCTCTTGCTCGGGCAAATAGCCCATGAGCTTACCCAGGCTGTTGACCTCGGCTACGATCTCACCGGCTGTACCGCGCAACTCACTCTCAAACGCGCGCTCCAATCCCGATCGTCCGAACAGATCGGAGAATGTGTATCCCTTATCCTCGTTTGCGGCCAGGTCTTCCTCGCTGATACGCGAGATATAACCTAATATATGTGAAAAATACTTTCCCTCCGGGTAGACTCGTATCGTTCCGGTATCCACATAGAGCCCATCGAATAACGGATCCTCCTCGATGATCGAGATAGTCTCCCGAGACACATTATATGAGAGGGTAATAGGGTCGTATGTGTGATACCTATTCATATACAGCAATGTGCAGAGGTTTAGTATCTTGCGTGCTTCGTCACCCGATAGGCTCTCGTCTATCTTGAACATCTCACGCAGCTTATTAAAGCTCTGCTCTGCCGTAAGACCCAGCTCACTCTCCTCCGAGAAGTCCATATCCAGCTTCCAACGTTTTTCGTTGGTTCCGGAGTTTGAGAACGAAAAGGTATACGGCGTGGTCTTGGATATCGGGAAGCGGTCTACGATTACATCCCCATTTTTCTCGCATATCTCTATCAAGCGTCTAAACGCCTCAGGGTTCATCTTCATATTCGCGTCCATCTTCAGTATAAACGCAGTCTGGTTAATCGCGAGCGGACGACCCTTTGCATCGTAGATGTTGCCGCGCGCAGCCGGTATCGAAATAGGCTGCGGGTTATAGACCTCGACTTTTTTGTTAGCGGGGTTTATACCGTTTACGATCTGCAGATCAAACAGCCTCGCAACAAGCATGTAGAACATCACACTGATGAACACAAAGAATATTAAGAATCTGTTTGTGATAAAACCCAGTACATCTTTCCATAAGTGATTTTGCATAATAATAGTCTCAATTCATTACATCATTCAAAAAGCCTACGTCTGTTGTTTTCATATTTTAGAAGTCTGCCGTTTACCGCGTACATGAGCCTGTACACAGGCAGCGTCATCAATAGCGTGTAGATCGTGGCAGGCAAGATAAAGTCTCGGATATAAAACAGTAAATCAATCCTTCCGCGAAACAGGAAATTGAAGAAGTAAATAAAGAACTCGTACAGCGGCGTTATAACACCCACCATTACAAGCGGCGGAAAGTAGTTTTCACTGAAATAATCCTTGAACGGCTTGCCGCAGATATAGCCGGTCAGCATGCCCAGCACAGCGAACAGCCCTATCATCCTGTTGTAATATAAGTCCTGCAGCAACCCCGAGAAGAAGCCTAAAATAGCCGCTTCGACATCACCCCGAAAAATCGCAAAGCTCACGATGATGATGATCATCGTATTCGGCCTGATGCCCAGAAACGCGATGTTATTAAACAGCGTCGTCTGCAACAGGAAGTTTAACAGCACTATAAACGAAG
>CAZUNC010000145.1:0-6020 GCA_964621475.1 uncultured Defluviitaleaceae bacterium
GCGGGGTTGTAATAGGCGAGACCTGTGAGATAGGCGACGATGTGCTGCTGTATCAAGGGGTCACGTTGGGCGGCACTGGTAAGGATGTCGGCAAGCGTCATCCGACGATCGGCAATAACGTGATGATCGGTTCGGGCGTAAAGGTGCTCGGTCCGTTTAAGGTCGGCGATAATGCGCGTATCGGAGCGGGCTCGGTTGTGCTGTCCGAGGTGCCACCGAACTCAACGGTCGTGGGCATACCGGGCCGTGTGATCACGCCAAAGGTTACTCAGCCAGACCTGGATCAGGTACATTTCCCGGATCCTGTGAGCATGGAGTTATGTAGACTGCGCCATCGCATCGAGGAATTGGAAAAACGGTTAGGAGATAAGAACCATGAGGATATATAACACATTAACCAGACAGAAAGAGACGTTTGAACCGCTCGTAGAGAACCATGTGGGCATGTATGTCTGCGGGCCGACCGTTTACAACCTCATACATGTCGGCAACGCGCGCCCTATCGTCGTATTTGATGCGATACGCAGGTATTTTATCCATAAGGGATATACGGTGACCTATGTGCAGAACTATACGGACGTGGACGACAAGATCATCAAGCGCGCAAAGGAAGAGAGCATCACAGAGCCGGAGGTCGCAGAGCGTTATATCGGCGAGGTCGAGCATGACATGGAACGTCTGAACGCACTGTATCCGGATATCGCACCGAGGGTAACGCGTGAGATACCGGAGATCATCGAAATGGTCGGCGAGCTGATCGAAAAGGGTTATGCATATCATGTGAACGGTTCGGTATTCTTTTCGACCAGAAGCTTTGCAAACTACGGTAAGCTCTCTATGAAGAACCCGGATGACCTCGCGGCGGGCGCACGTATAGAGGTCGATGAACAGAAGAAGGACCCGCTCGATTTCGTGCTCTGGAAACCAACCAAAGATTACGGTTGGGATTCACCGTGGGGAAAGGGCAGACCGGGCTGGCATATCGAATGCTCCGCAATGTCGCGTAAATACCTCGGTAAGACCTTTGATATACACGGTGCGGGTGCGGACAATGTGTTCCCGCATAACGAGAACGAGGTCGCGCAGAGTGAGGCCGCGAACGGCCAGACCTTTGCGAGGTATTGGTTGCATAACGGTATCATCAATGTCGACAGTGTAAAGATGTCCAAGTCATTGGGCAATTTCTTTACCGTGCGCGATATAGTAAAGGAATTCTCATACGGCGTTGTTCGTTTCTTTATATTGAGTGCGCATTATCGCTCGCCGATAAACTTCAGCCGTGAGTCCCTGACGGCGGCCTCAAACGCGCTCACACGTATCAAGAATTGCGTGACCGCGTTGCAGGAGAAGCTTGGCGTGACAGCCTCTTCGATAGCAACGACGAAACGCGACATAAAGGATTTCCCGGAGTTTTACACATATCTTGAACGCTTTGAAGCCGATATGGACGATGACTTCAATACGGCCGACGCGGTATCGGTGATCTTTGAGGCCGTAAAGCACGCGAATGTGAACATTAATGACTTCACTGACGCGCAGGCTGCCGAGATGCTTGATATGATCATGCTGCTCTGCGGGATTTTAGGCATAGACCCGTTTGATATCAAATCCGAAGGCTCCCAAGATAACGCCGGGCTTGCGGATGAAATAGATGCACTTGTCGCTAAGCGCACAGAGGCACGCAAGAACAAGGATTTCAAGACCGCAGACGAAATCAGAAACCAATTAAATGAGATGGGTGTTGTGCTCACAGATACGCCGGATGGTGTAAAATGGAGCTTTAAATGAGCTGTGTAAATATAACGGCCTCGGCCCTGCAGCTCGCCTATATGGGCGACGCAGTGTTCGAGCTGATGGTCAGGGACATGCTGTTGAAAACGTCTATGCCCGTGAGTGTGTACAGTAACGAGGCCAAGAAATACGTCTCGGCGCAGAAGCAATCCGTGATGTATTTCACGTTGCTGGACAAGCTTACGGACGAGGAAGCGGAGGTCATAAAGCGTGGCCGCAATGCGTTTACAAAGTCACGACCACGTAGCGCAAGTGTCTCCGAATATCGCCACGCGACGGGTTTGGAGGCATTGTTTGGGTATCTTCACTTGCAAGGGAAATACGATCGTATTGAAGAGTTATTTAAGATATGTGTAGGCGCGGAGGGAACAATGACAGATGGGGAATGAACAAGAACAAAATAACCTGGTATTATTTGGAAGAAACGCTGTGCTTGAGGCGATAAATCACCAAAAACCGGTGGATAAGATATTTCTGAAGAAGGGCGAAAAGAAGGGTGAGTTTGAGGGGACGCTGAAGGTCATCGTCGCAAAGGCACGCGAGCGCGGCATCCCGATACAGGAGGCCGACAGGCAAAAGCTCGATATGCTGTCCGAAGATGGCAATCATCAGGGCGTTGTGGCCGTATGCCCCGCAAAGCCATATGTAGAGCCCGAGGACATACTTACAATAGCGAAGGAACGCGGTGAGGAACCGTTTATAATCGTGTTGGACGGCATCACGGACCCGCATAATCTGGGCGCGATATTACGTACCGCTGACGCGTGCGGGGCGCATGGTGTGATCATACCGAAGCATCGCGCGGTCGGATTGTCCGGCACGGTCGCAAAGGCCTCGTCGGGTGCTATCGAGCATGTAGCGGTATCTAAGGTAACAAACATAGCCACAACACTCGAATATTTGAAAAAGCAGGGGCTATGGGTGTATTGTGCCACGCAACATGGGACTAGTTTGTTTCAAACAAAAATGGATGGGGCGATCGCGCTTGTTATCGGTGACGAGGGAGAGGGCGTGAGCCGTCTCGTACTGGATAAGTCGGATTTTCGCGTTTCGATACCGATGCTTGGGGCCATCAGTTCATTAAATGCGTCCGTTGCGGCGGGCGTGCTGATGTATGAAGCGGTCAGATATAGAGTTGCAAAATGAAGGAGTACCTGTTGGTAGACGGATATAACATCGTGTTCGGCTGGAAGCATTTAAAAAAAATGGCCGAGGACAACCTATCTGACGCGAGACAGCAGCTATTGGACATGCTGTCGGACTATCAGGGTTATCGGGCCATTGAGATCATAGTGGTATTCGACGCGCACCTGGTGAAAGACGGAGCCGGCGCGGAGGAACAGTATAATAACATCACGGTCATATACACAAAGGAATCCGAGATCGCCGATCAGTACATCGAGCGAACCGCGAACGAGCTATCGAAACATGCGCGAGTGCGCGTGGCCACGTCCGACTATCTCGAACAGGTAATGATATTGAGCCGAGGTGCGACGCGCATCTCGGCTGTTGAGCTTTTGGCGGAAATAAACCGCGCAAAAGAGGAGCAACGCAAACAATACATAGATAACAAGCCTGTAAAGCGTAATGTGCTAATCGACCTGCTGGATCCAGAGACCGCCGAGCAGCTCGAACGCATGCGCAGGGGATTGTAGGTGCTTAGTAAAGGTGCGTTATCTGTCTATGATCCTGCCGTCGGTTGAGATCACAACGACCTGCCAGGGTATCATCTTACCGCAGTGTTGCAGAGCGGCCTTGACGGCATTTTCGATACCGCCGCAGCAGGGTACCTCCATACGTGCAACAGTAATGGATTTTATGTTGTTAGATTTTAATATCGCGGTCAATTTTTCTGAGTAGTCGCCGTCGTCGAGCTTTGGACAGCCGATGAGGGTGATTTTATTTTTCATATACTCGGCATGGAAGTTACCGTAGGCAAAGGCCGTACAGTCGGCAGCGATCAACAGGTGCGCGTCGTTAAAGTATTGCGCGTTGGGTGGCACGAGCTTGATCTGCACAGGCCACTGGTTTAGATGTGTTTGGACGGTGATAGACTGCGTTTGCGTTGGGTTTTGTGTGTCAGGTGAGTGATCCTCGCGCGTTATAGCCTTTGAATGCGTACCGGGACAGCCACATGCCAAGCTCTTCGGTTGATCGCTTTTCGTTGTGTTGTTCGTTACGGCCGCCTCATCAAATGCTGCCGCCTCCCGTTCCTCAAAGCTAATAGCCGCTGTCGGACAGACAGGCAAACAGTTGCCGAGGCCGTCGCAGTAGTCGTCACGCAGGAGCTTCGCCTTACCGTTTACCATGCCGATAGCTCCCTCGTGACAAGCGTTAACACACAGGCCGCAGCCGATACATTTGTCTTCATCGATCGTTATTATTTGTCTGATCATTAAATAACCTCCGGTTGTTTTGATATATGCAGTATAGCGCAAATGATGTGGTATGTCTGTTGTAAAAACAACAAGGAGATGGGGACTGGAGATTAAGGCATATATATCACAAGCCAAGAGATAGAGATATGACATACTATTGTCAAGTTAAATGTTCTATAGTATAAAAAGAACAGTAAAATACAGTCTTGTTTTGGAGAAAATACAAAATGGAATTAATTGATGCTAAGACTATAATAATGAACTGCAAACCCAATACAAACTATTTAGCCTTTGAATATGTTATGAATATATATTGGGGTTGCAGTCACGGGTGTATTTATTGCTACGCTCGAAGCGACTACTATGACAAAATCGGTAACCTCGGCGGTAACTTCGATTGCATACGGGCAAAAAGGAATGCATTACAGATTATCCGAGATGACTTACGACGCAAGGTAAAAACGGGTGTTATATTTACAGGAGGCATGTCGGACGCATACAATCCGGAGGAAAAGGAACACAAGTTAACAAGAAACGCTTTGGAATTAATTAATGCGTTTGATTTTGGTATATGCATCATGACAAAAAGCAATTTGGTGACAAGGGACACTGATATTTTACTGGATATAAAAGAACACTCCCCTGCAAACGTTAATTTTTCCATTACCTGCTCGGAGGATGAAATGTGCGGGAAATTAGAGCCATTTGCTTCTACAACAACGGAACGATTTGAGGCGATCGAGCATTTGGCCAAGAATGGGATCACAGTCGGGGTTCTGATGGATCCGGTGATTCCGTATATATCGGATACCAAAGAGAATGTGCAAGCAATGGTAAAAAAAGCGAAGCATCACGGCGCTAAATATATATACCTTTCAACGCAGGTGACCATGTCAGACGGTCAACGTGAATATTTTTACCGCGAGGTTGATAAGCACTACCCCGGCATTTCAGAAAAATATAAAGAAAAGTTTAAAGAGTATTACTACTGTAGGTCGCCTCATGCAAAGAGATTGTGGAATGTATTTGCAGAGGAATGTGAAAAGGAACGCATCGTTTATGACATGAGGGCAGCAAATCAATTGATACGGTCAGGATACAACACTATGGGTAGTATTTAATCAGGGAGGTAGAAACATGAGCGAAATTTTGGAATGGAACATGTTGTTTGACGGAAACAATAAACCTGAGCTGGAGGATATGGGTGAGTTCATCGGCGGGAACGGCAAGGTATTATGGGACGAGCTGTTTGAATATATGCAAGAAGCCTATAATGCAAAGCCCAAGATGTTCTATAGCGGATGCTCGGGTAAGCCGGGCTGGAATGTGAAGTTTCAAAAATCCGGACAGAACTTTGGTACGCTCTATCCCGAAAAGGATGGCTTTTCGGTGTTTGTTGTGATTGCGTACAAGCTGGAGGGCGTAATGGAGGGCATACGTGAACGGCTTTCGGATCGGATGCGCGATATGTATGACAACGCGCCCGATTTTATGAAGATGGGCAAATGGATGATGTTTCGGATAGAGAATGAGGGGGAACTTGAGGACTATAAGCTGCTAATGTCCGCAAAGATGCAGCCGAAGGAATTATAATGACTGCATACGAGCTGATGGTGAGGATCAATCATTATCTGATTAAGGGGATGCCACTGACAGAAGGGCAGAAGCAAACTGTGGTGAGTCAATTCCTTTCGGAGGTCAGCGACCCTGAGAGTGCGAAGCGTTTTTATAAAAGCCTAAGATACCCGAACAACATAGATGCCGAAGGCCGCAGGATGTATCCCGTATATTTTATTCCTCCTTATAATAACGGAAAGAAGCTCAAGACGCTAATGACGCAGCTGCCCAAAA
>CAZUNC010000146.1:0-5993 GCA_964621475.1 uncultured Defluviitaleaceae bacterium
TTAGGACGTATATGAGAATATATCTTATCAGCGATAATATGGATACGGCTACGGGTTTACGCCTTGTGGGCATTGACGGCGCGGTTGTGCATACACGCACAGAGTTAAAGGCTCAGCTCGATATTGTAATGAACGATCTGTCGATAGGCGTGGTGATCATCATGGAAAAACTGTCAAAGCAGTTTCCAGATATCATCAAGGAGATCAAGCTGACCCGCAAGCTACCGTTGATCGTTGAGATACCCGACCGTCACGGCACGGGCCGGGGAAAGGATTTCCTTATGGAGTACGTACGCGACGCCATTGGGGTAAAGTTATAAAGCAAGGCCGGAGGACGAATAAATGAAGGTAGAGAATAAATTGGCCTTTTTCAAGCAAGCAGTAATTACTGAGGCCAACGAGAAGAAGACAAGGCTTTTGGCTGAGCTTGACAGCGAGTTCACAAGCGCGGTTAAAGAGATTGAGAAATCCCTTGCGGAAGAAGCGAGACATCGCGTCCAAAACGAAAAGAACCGTATAGACCGTAACAAGAACAAGGTTATTATCCAGGAAACCACCGAAGCCAAGAGATCAAACTACATATTGAAGAAGCAGATGGCGGAGGAGATGTTTGCCGATGTCAGAAAGAAGCTCGTCGCATTCACGCAGAATAGAGAATACGAAGAGTTTTTGATGGATGCGCTCGAGGGATACCTAAAAAAGCAGGATCCTGTTGGCTTATGCATATGTTTGAACAATAGCGATATGAGGTTTGCCACCCAGGTTGAAAGGCGATTCGGCGTAGAGGTTAGGCAGAGCCAGGACGATATCATAGGCGGTTTTGTTGCGGTCAGAGAGGATAAGCATTTTGTTGATGACCGCTCGATGATTGCAGCTTTGGCAGACAGTCAGGAAGAATTTAAGGGTTTGGGTTGAGGCATATGGAAAAAATCGCAAAGGTATACGGTATAAACGGGCCGATATTGACACTGCGCTCCGAGCAGGATTTTAAGATGTCTGAGATGGTTACTGTCGGAGACGAGCGCTTGATCGGCGAGGTCATAAACGTAAGAAACGACGGTGCAATCGTCCAGGTTTACGAGGACACCTCAGGACTAAAGCCGAATACAGTCGTATACGGCAGCGACCGGCAGATGTCCGTTATGCTGGGGCCCGGCATCATCAGCAATATCTTCGACGGTATACAAAGACCGCTTCGCGCTTTCGAAGAGGTCTCAGGCTTTTTTCTCACCAAGGGTGTACAGCTCGACAAGCTCGATATGGATAAGCCCTGGGATGTAACCATGCTCGTTGAAGATGGCCAGGATGTAAGCCCAGGACAGATCATCGCTGCGGTAAAGGAAACCGAATCCATCGATCACCGTATCATGGTTCCACCAAACATCGCCGGTAAGGTTACAGATGCGGTAAAAAGCGGTTCATATAACATGCGCAACCCGCTCTGTAAAGTAAATGGACAGGATGTATTTATGTATCAGCACTGGCCGATACGTGTAAAGCGTCCAGTTTCACAGTTGCGTGTTGTAGACAGGCCGCTTATAACGGGCCAGCGTATTATAGACGCACTGTTCCCGATAGGAAAGGGCGGCATGGCGGCCATACCAGGTGGTTTCGGTACGGGCAAGACGATGACGCAGCACCAACTCGCGAAGTGGTGTGACGCGGATATTATCGTTTATATAGGCTGTGGCGAGCGTGGTAATGAGATGACCTCATTCCTTGAGGACTTCTCTGAACTTCGGGATCCGCGTACTGGCAAACCGTTGATGGACCGCACGATACTGATTGCAAATACGTCTAACATGCCCGTTGCGGCACGTGAAGCCAGCATATACTCGGGTATCACGATTGCGGAGTATTATCGCGATATGGGTTATCATGTCGCGTTGATGGCTGACTCGACCTCACGTTGGGCCGAGGCTCTGCGTGAGCTTTCAGGCCGCCTTGAAGAAATGCCCGCTGAGGAGGGCTTCCCAGCCTATCTCGCATCGCGTTTATCGGCATTTTACGAGCGTGCGGGTTATGTAGATACATTGAACGGCTCGGAGGGCTCTATTACGATCATCGGGGCAGTATCACCGCAAGGTGCGGACTTTTCGGAGCCTGTTACTCAGAATACAAAGCGCTTCATACGTTGCTTCTGGGCACTCGATCGGGGACTTGCGTATGCGAGACATTTCCCGGCTATCGACTGGATGAACAGCTACAGCGAATATCTTGAGGACCTTGAGGACTATTACGTGCGTAATGTGGGCACGGAGTTCTTAGCTTACAGACGCAGTATATTACAGGTGCTCTATGAAGAAAACGACCTGATGGAGATCGTAAAGCTCATAGGCGCGGATGTATTACCTGACAGCCAGCGGTTAATACTTGAGATAGCCAAGGTCATTCGTATAGGCTTTGTACAGCAAAACGCATATCACGCGTTTGATACCTTTGTGCCGTTTACAAAGATGCTTAAGATGATGGAGGTTATCTTGCACCTGTATGACAGATGCAAGGTACTTGTATCGTACGGCATATCTATGAACGAACTCAAGGACGAAGATATCTTCGAGCGTATAACTGCGATGAAGTACAACGTCTCTAACGATGAGATCGAAAAGCTAGATACTTATATACAGTCTACAGACGAGTTCTACAGGACTATATATGACAGACACGCGCCGGAGATCGAGCGCGATATGAAAAACTGATCTGAAAATACAAAAGGGGTGTATGCATGTTTCAAAATTTCATCATGCTGCTTGAAGACACAACCAATACAATCGTAGGCGGTGCAAATGCAGCGTCACAGACTGCGGCTCAGTCCGGAGGCGCGGCGGTTCCTGCGGATGCGGGTTCACTACTCGGTGGCGGCTTTGGCACATTCGGTATGCTTTTAATGTGGATCGTTATAATCGGTGTATTTTATTTCTTCACGATACGTCCGCAACGAAAGCGCGAGAAGGAAATGCAAAATATGCAGCAAAGCCTGCAGCCCGGTGATATGGTAGTCACATCAGCAGGTATGTTTGGTAAGGTCATAAGCGTAGGCGAGGACTGCTTTGTAATTGAGTTTGGCACAAACAGAGGCGTGCACATACCGGTACGCAAGTCTGACATCCTCGGCATAAAGACACCAAATATCAATCCATCAAGCAAAGAGGCAGCAGCGAACAACAGCGTATCGCGATAAATCACTTTCGCAAAGATGCGAATATACAGACAGATAACCGAGGAGCATGAAGCTTCCCGTCTGAATCCGTATGCGGTGATGAGCGTTGATGCCAAACGCGCTCAGTATTTGGAGCCATGCGATTTGAGAACGGCATTTCAACGTGACAGGGACCGCATCACACATTCAAAGGCATTTCGGAGGCTCATGCATAAAACCCAAGTGTTTGTGAAGCCGGAGGGCGATCATTATCGCACGAGGCTCACGCATACGCTTGAGGTCGCGCAGATAGCACGTACGATAGCTCGTGCGCTACGATTGAATGAAGATCTCACCGAAGCAATCGCACTCGGGCATGACATCGGACATACACCGTTTGGTCATATGGGTGAGGACATCTTAGACAAGCTGTGCTCAAGCGGCTTTTCGCATAACAAGCAAAGCGTAAAGGTATTAGATCATATCGAGAACGATGGCAAAGGATTGAACCTGACGCTTGAGGTGTATGACGGGATAGAAAACCATTGTACCGAGTATATGCCACGCACGCTTGAGGGGCAGGTTGTTCGTATATCGGACAAGATCGGATATGTAAACCATGACATTCAAGATTCGATACGCGCCGGCATTCTAAATCCCAGAGATTTACCAAGGGAGGCTATTGAGGCCTTTGGACAGACGAGCAGTGAACGCATCGGATCATTGATAAAGGATGTTATCGAAAATAGCGACGGAAATAATTTCGTTTCGCTACGACCAGAGACACAGAGCATATTATATGAGCTGCGTGCGTTCATGTTCGATAGGGTGTACATACCGCTCGACCGATACGATGTGCAACAGGTTGAGCGTATAATTTCAACACTGTTCGAATATTATGTAAGCAACACGGATGCATTGCCGCGAGTATTCGCGGACAAGCTCGAAAAAGAGCAGTGCGAGGTTGTCGTAAGCGACTACATTTCGTGTATGACTGACAGATACGCAAACAAAATGTTTGAAAGAATAGTAGAATTAAAATAAAGGATAATGCAATGATCTATCCGCAAACCGTTATAGAGGACGTACGCATTGGCAATGACATCCTCGATGTCGTGTCGACGTATGTCCGTTTAAAACAAAACGGCCCAAACTATTTCGGCTTGTGTCCGTTTCACCACGAAAAGACGCCATCATTTTCGGTGCGCCCGGACAGACAGATGTATCACTGCTTTGGCTGCGGTGTGTCGGGTAATGTCATTTCGTTCGTAATGCAGATAGAGAACTACAGTTTTATCGATGCGTTAAAGCATCTTGCGGACCGCATACGTTATACTCTGCCCGAGCATCAGGCCTCGCCGGAGGCCCTTCAGCTCGCACGCTATCGCGAGCGCGCGTATGAGATATACAAAGTTGCTGCGCGATACTATTTCGATGCTTTATCTACCAATGAAGGCGGTATAGCGACGCGATATATGGATGAGAGGCGTATCGATCCGAGGCTTAGAAAGCGGTTTGGGCTCGGTTACGCACCTATAGACAGCATGGCGCTATATAGACATCTAAGCGCGAACGACTTTTCCGATAACGAGATCGAGAAATCATCGATGCTTGCTCCCGACAAACGTGGCGGGTTTTATGACCGGTTTCGTGGGCGGTTGATGTTTCCGATATTAGATGTGTCGGGTAGGGTCGTGGGCTTCGGTGGACGTATCTTAGCCGGTGAGGGCGCGAAATATATCAATTCGCCGGACAGCATCATATTTAACAAGAGCCGCAACCTATACGGTATAAACCTCGCACGCAAATCAAAAAGCCGTGAATACATATTATGCGAAGGTTATATGGACGTACTGAGCTTGCATCAGGCGGGCTTTACAAATGCTGTGGCCGCACTCGGTACCGCATTCAATGCCGAGCACGCAAAGCAGTTGCGTTCATATTGTGATAATGTGATCCTTCTATTTGACAGCGATAATGCAGGCGTGAACGCCGCGCAGCGCGCGATACCCATTTTGTCGGAAACCGGGATCGGCATTAGGGTATTGAGGATCGATAACGCAAAGGATCCCGATGAATATATAAAAACATTCGGAGCCGAAGCATTCGCTGAACAGATCGTTAAGGCTACGCATCATGTGCGTTTCCGTATCGATGTGTTGAAGGCTCAATATGATCTTTCGGACACCGCACAACGCGTAAAGTTTACCGCACAAGCCGCCGAGATACTCGCGGGGCTAAAGAATGCTATCGAGCAGGACGCGTTTATCAAAGACGTCTCGGACATGACAGGGATATCACAAAAGGCTATTGCCGAGGAAATGGCAAAGCAAAATCCTGAAGCTGCAATCGTAAGGCCGATGAGACTTAGAACCTTTGAACGAGGGGATAGGCTGGAACGAGGTGTAACGGACGCAAGACGTGGAATATTGTATCTCGCAGCTAAGTATGCGCGTGTGGCTGAGGCGTTACGTGATAACTTGAATATGGAGGAATTTTGCGACGATGTCTACGCACGGCTGTATCAGGTCATATTAGATTGTACAGCAAATGGTAAGCAACTGTATGGAGCAGAGGCAGTAGGGTATTTTGAGGATCGCAACGAGCAAAACAAGGTGGCGGCGGTGTTTGTGACGGACACAAACGGACGTGATTTCTATGATGTCTTTGACACATCTGCTGATGCTTTAAGTAAAACTGTAACTCAATTGGTTTTGACGATAAAGTCTAATTTTATTGATTTAAAGAAAACAGAACCCATTATTTACGAAAATCATCGTAAAATAAAGGAAAATTTGCAAAAATTGTATATATCAGTATGAGGTGGATAGAATATACACGAAAGGAAGGGGTT
>CAZUNC010000147.1:0-5972 GCA_964621475.1 uncultured Defluviitaleaceae bacterium
TTACCATGGCCTTTAATACTGTGCTCATGGTCTCGTTGACCCAGAGCGTAAGCCATTTCCATATTCGGCAAATAACGGAATTTTCCGTTAAGAGCCTGAACATACTACCGCCTCGTATCGATCAGATGTCAGAGGAGCTCGCACTGCTAAAGAAAAACGGACATCGCACCGTTATACTCGTAGGCACTAAATTTCATGGACAAAAGCTCACAGAAGACCTCAATGATATGGGTTTGGAGGCTGTCTATGTTGATACGCTCGAAGACCATACACTTCACAAAAGCACAGTCATCGTGAGCCGAGGCAGTTTGAATTCGGGTTTTGAATATGCGGGGATCAAGCTCACGGTGTTTTCGGATAAATCTCAGGCGGTAAGAGAGGGCAGGCGCAAAAAGCGATATAAGGGAAATCGTAACGCGATATCGTCGTTTTCCGATCTGAAAGTCGGTGATTATGTCGTACATGAGAACCACGGCATAGGCGTCTATCAGGGTATTGAGCAGATAGCGATAGAGAATGTTAGTAAAGACTTTTTAAAGATCGCATTTGCTGATAACGGATATATCTATGTCCAGACAGAGCAGCTTGACCTTGTTCAAAAATTTATAGGCAACGAGGGCGCTCGCGTCAAGTTAAACAAACTGGGTGGCGCTGACTGGCAGCGTGCAAAGACCCGAGCAAAGAACGCGGTCGCGATCCTTGCGACGGATCTTGTCGAGCTTTATGCAAAGCGGCAAGCAGCTACGGGGTTCGTGTATTCAAAAGACACCGTGTGGCAGAACGAGTTTGAGGACCTATTTCAATATGACGAGACCAGTGATCAGCTCACGGCTATAGAGGACGTTAAATCCGACATGGAGTCCCCGAAGGTAATGGACAGGCTGATATGCGGTGATGTGGGTTACGGAAAGACGGAGGTCGCGATACGTGCGGCGTTTAAGGCTGTACAGGACGGTAGGCAGGTAGCATACCTCGTACCGACAACGATCCTCGCGCAACAGCACTACACGACCTTCGTAAAGCGCATGAAGGACTATCCTATTACGATCGAGCTGCTGTCGCGTTTCCGCTCAGCAAAACAGATGAAGGCATCGATCGAACGATTGGACAAGGGGTTGTCGGACATTGTAATCGGCACGCATCGGATATTTTCTAAGGATGTGGTGTTCAAAAACCTCGGATTGATCATCATTGACGAGGAGCAGCGCTTTGGTGTCTCACACAAGGAAAAGCTTAAGGTACTACGAGAAAACGTGGATGTACTTACACTAACGGCTACACCGATACCGCGTACGCTCCACATGAGCCTTACGGGTATCAGAGACATGAGCGTATTGGAAGAACCACCGCATGATCGTCTACCCGTTCAGACATACGTAATGGAATATAATCCGCAGTTTGTGCGTGACGCGATAAATAGAGAGCTATCGCGCGGGGGCCAGGTTTATTATCTGCACAACCGTGTACGAAATATTACCGAGGAGGCCGCGCGAGTCGCGAACCTCGTACCTGAGGCACGCATAGCCTATGCGCACGGACAAATGTCAGAGCGTGAGCTTGAGCGAATCATGATGGATTTTATAGAGGGTGAGATACAGGTGCTTGTCTGTACGACAATCATTGAGACCGGCCTCGATATCCCGAATGTCAACACAATCATCATACAGGATGCGGATCATATGGGACTGAGCCAGCTGTATCAGCTACGTGGTCGGGTAGGGCGCACAAATAGGCTCGCGTATGCATACCTGATGTACAAGAAGGACAAGGTGTTACAGGAGGTCGCTGAGAAACGCTTGCAGACGATCAAGGAGTTTACCGAATTCGGCTCTGGCTTCAAAATCGCTATGCGGGATATGGAGATAAGGGGTGCGGGTAATATCCTCGGTGCCGAACAGCACGGTCATATGGATGCCGTGGGTTATGAGTTGTATTGCAAGCTCCTGTCTCAGGCTGTAGCGGAAATGTCCGGACAAGTTAGACCCGATGAATTTGAGACGACGATAGATGTGCGTGTCAATGCATATATACCGATTGAATTTATCCCGAACGAGGAACAGAAGCTCGAGGTGTATAAAAAGATAGCGAGTATTGGTAACGAACGGGATTATAACGAGTTATGGGAGGAGATTGAGGATATGTACGGAAACCTCCCGGTCGTCGTTAAGAACCTATTGGACGTATCACTGATGAAGGCACGCGCGCATTCGCTTGGCATATCAGCTATTACCCAGAAGCAAAATAACATCTTGATGACATTTAGAAATCTTGATGCAGCCAAATCCGGCGGGATCCAAGAGTTACTGGCTAAGCGTAGGGATATATTACTTACAATGGGGGACAACCCGTATATAACCATCCTTCATAAGGCACAGTCACAGCTTACAGACGGACTTGTGACGGAAAAAATTCAACATGTTATATCTGAGATGATTCAGTTAAGGTCGTGATTGACAACGTCGCATTTCTGTGTAGAATGAGTCAGAGATGTTTTCTTACAGGAGGTAACAGATGATATTTCTTGGAACAGGTGCAGCGGAGCTTTTACCAGACCCGTTTTGCGACTGTACTATATGTGCCGACGCGCGTAAGAGCCGTTTCTTACGTCGTCGCTCGGCGTTTATGCTTGATGACAACACATTGATTGACTTTGGTCCAGAGGTAGCCTCGGCAGTATTTGAGTTCGGTATGAGCTTTTGTGCGCTCGAAAATATCCTGATTACGCATACGCACAACGATCATTTCGCGCTCTCGAACCTCGGGTTGTTGAATATGTCGTTGAAAAAGTATGATAAGCCGGTTAACTTGTACATTTCTGAAATGGCATGGGCATGGTTGCAGGGGGTTTGGGAATCCGCAGCAGAGCCGTATTCAAAGCATGTGGAGTTCGCAAAGCTTATAAACGATAAGCTTGTAAAGGTTACGCGTGTAAAGCCATTTAAGGAATTTGAAATGCGTTCGCAAAAGCATTCATATACGGTCTTACCAGTGTTGGGTAATCACCGCGTTGGCACTCATGAGGAAAGCGAGCAGGCGTTAAACTATGTGATAACCTTTAATGGCGGCAAGTTATGCGGCAAACGTATACTCTATGCCTCGGACACAGGGCTCTATGGCGAGGAAACTATATCCACGCTAAAGGATGTACATTTGGATTTTGTTGTAATGGAGGCGGGAGGTGGCACTCAGGAACAGACTACCGAGCTGAACCACCTAAGCGCAAGCGGGTTTATTCGACAAATAGAAACCCTGCGTGAGATCGGCGCGGTCAACGAGCACTCGCGCATATACGCTACACATATAGGTCATGTCAAGCAAACCCTGAACCACAGCTCATTGCAGGAATATTTTGATGCTAACTCGGGATTGCGCATAAGTGTGGCATATGACGGGATGAGGATAGGGGAGTAATGAAGAAAACTTATGAATTCTAGAGACAAGGTATTAAACATATTTAAACGCAAAGCTAACGGAGAGTGCGCGTTTTGGACAGGGCATTTGAATGATGCCACGGTGCCGATATATGCAAGCAAATGGGGTTTGAAACCCGAACGTGAGGCGATATATAATTATTTAGGGGATGACTGCCGATGGGTTATCGCTAACGGCGGATACAAGCACCCTGAGGGAAAGCCAATTTTTGATTGCTCGTATGGTATCAATCGCGGGCCATCCTTAAGCGCGGCCGGTTGCTTTGAAGAAGCTGAAACGGTTGCTGATATAGAACGTTATCCATGGCCCGATAAGAAATATTTAGACTTTTCCGATATCTACAGTCAAATAGAGCAATACCCGGGTAAGATGGTGTTTACGGGTCTTTGGTCATCGTTTTTTCATGATCTCGCGGACTTCTTCGGCATGGAAAACCTGTTTGTGCAGATGTATGAAAACCCTGCGATTGTTGAAGCAGCGACCGAACATATTGTTGACTTCTATGTCGAGGCAAACGAGATATTCTTTTCCGGTCTCGGGGATCAGGCCGATACGATGTTCTTTGGTAACGATTTCGGTACCCAGAGAGACTTGATATTCTCTCCCGAGGTATTTAGACGATTTATTCTTCCGTCAATTAAACGGTTGGTAACTGTGGGTAAACGTTATAATAAGATTGTCATGATGCACTCATGCGGTTCAATACATAGGATCATACCTGATTTAATAGAAGCGGGTGTCGAGGTCTTGCACCCGATACAGGCTCAGGCGCACAACATGGACGCGCAAACATTGATGGCGTTCAAGAATGATCTCGCATTTTTAGGCGGTATAGATGCACAATCGTTTATCGTCGAGGCGACACCACAACAGGTTAGTGATGAGGTCGTTCGTGTACGGGAGGTATTAGGGCCGAATATTGTGATATCACCGAGCCACGAGGAAATACTGCCAAACATCCCGCCGGATAATATGCTCGCGCTTGCACGAGCCGCACATTAAACGTTAAAAAGGGAGTGGATGTCTTTATATAAGACATCTGCTCCCTTTTTTGTTAGATTTATTTATGATAAAGGCGTTTTGTCTGATAAACAGGCTCACAGGTCAGGTTGATGTTTATCTTTCTGTATATATTATCGTCACTCTGAGAGAGCATAACGGTCGAATGGGCCTCGCAACCCTTCAATTGCGAGAGCTGACGCAACGCGAGCTCAGCAAGCGGATTCGTTGCCGCACTTATCGCGAGTGCGATAAGCACCTCATCCATATGCAGCCGTGGGTTCCTGTTGCCGAGTTGATTCGTCTTGAGCTTCTGAATGGGCTCTATTACGATCGGCGGCAACAGGTGTAGTCCGTCACTGATATTTGCTATTTCTTTTAATGCATTTATAAGCATCGCAGCTGATGCTCCCAATAATGACGAAGTCTTGCCCGTTATGATGCGCCCATCGTGCAGCTCAATAGCCGCTGCTGGTCCGCCTGTTGCTTCCGCCTTATCCAACGCGACCTTTACAACGCGACGCTGATCTGTAGAGATCTTCGCCTGGTTCATTAATAGCTCACATCTGTAGACGGCTTCGTTGCTACCCTTGCCCTTTTGCAGGTCGCACATAGCACTGTAGTATCGCCTGATGATCTCCATTAGAGAGGCTTGTCTGACCGCTTCGTCGTCGCTTATGCAGTTACCGACCATGTTGACGCCCATATCGGTCGGGGAGTTATACGGGCTTTTACCAAAGATCCGCTCGCATATTGCATTTACTATCGGGAACACCTCGACATCACGATTATAATTCGTGGCCGTGAGACCGTATGCGTCCAAATGGAACGGATCGATCATGTTCACATCGCTCAGATCCGCAGTCGCCGCCTCGTATGCGAGGTTGACGGGATGTTTCAGAGACAGGTTCCATATCGGGAATGTCTCGAACTTTGCATAACCGGCTTTTATACCCTTCTGGTGCTCGTGATAGAGTTGTGATAAGCATGTCGCGAGCTTACCGCTGCCGGGGCCAGGACCTGTGACCACGACGAGCGGACGCGAGGTTTCGATATAATCATTCTTGCCATAACCGTTTTCGCTAACGATTGTGGATAGATTACCAGGATAGCCGGGGATTGGGTAATGCGTGTAAACCTTGACGCCCAGATTGGTCAAATGATTCTTAAAGCTGACAGCAGCATTCTGCCCTGTAAAGCGTGTAATTACCACGCTGCCGACATATAATCCCGCTTCGTTAAAGGCATCTATGAGCCTCAAAACCTCAGAATCATATGTAATGCCCAGGTCACTGCGCACCTTGCTTGTCTCGATATCATTCGCGGAGATGACGACCACGATCTCGACGCGATCTGCGAGCTGCATCAGTAGCTTTATCTTGCTGTCGCTTTGAAAGCCCGGCAACACGCGTGAGGCATGAAAGTCGTCAAACAGCTTGCCACCGAACTCCAGATACAGCTTACCACCGAAATCATTGATACGGTTAATGATATGCTCGGATTGTGTTTTTAAATATTTGTCATTGTCAAAGCCTATATTA
>CAZUNC010000148.1:0-5934 GCA_964621475.1 uncultured Defluviitaleaceae bacterium
GTTTTTTCCCCATAATAGCTACCGTAGAGAAAAACTCTATGGTACTTACCCATACGGCAGTATGGGATGAAGGGAGGTTTATTCTCATGGACAACAACAAGAAGACAGCTAATGACTCTGCAAAGAAGTCGGATAGGACAGAGTTTGCTGATGAAATGAACGCGGATAAGAACAAATCCAACAACAACAATAACAGCAGATAACAACCGACAAAAACAGTACAGACAGAGCCCGGGTGCGAATCGCCTCCGGGCTTTGTCGTTGTGTGTGTATTAGAAGAAATCGCCTATAAATAACTGCTTGGGCATGAAGTACATATCCCCTACCCGTGCACTTGCGTATCCGGTCACGAGCTGAGTAAACCGGCCGATATCCACAGTCAGATCTGCGTCCGCTCCGATTGTGCTGTCTGCGATAGAGACCTGACGCTCTGCGTTTTCCCACTCGACGAGGAAGGTATGGTTGTTCCAGTCGAGCATCTGATCGCTGACCTTTATCGAGAAGCGCCCTTTGGCAAGCGGGCTATCTATACGCGCAAGCTTAAGCACGGCCTCTGCGTCCACGACCCTGTTCATACCTTGTGTGTTTAGTGTAGTCTTCACACTAAAGCCCTCGACCGTTTCTATAAAGAACAACATATCCGCAGGTAGTGCGAGTTTTACATACCTAATCTGATATGCGTTTTGGTACAACAGCTCCATCAAAGCACCGAATGCATCTTGGTCTTTAAAGCATATCTCGGCGACATCCATGCAGCGTTGCTCGACCTTGTCGTCTATAGAGAAGCTCACATAACCCGTCGGCGAACCGTCACTGTAGCATATGTATGTGTAACGGTTTTCACAGAACGGTATCTTTGCGAAATGCCTATTGAGGCGCTCTGTGTCGCGAACAACCGCTAAGTTTCTATCCTTTATAAATGCGTTATAGACCTCGGAAAGGTCACGCGCGTCGTTGTCGTTCAGGCGCCTTTCCTTTGTTTCTATATTGATCTCAGGCTCTACAAGGCGATATGTAACTTCACGACGTTTAACGAACATCTTGAGTTGATAGGTTTCTAATTGGCAGACATGTCTGTTATACGCCTGTGAATAGCCATACATAGCATAGTAGTTCATGGAAAACGGGTAAAGGTACGAAAACAACATACCCCTATCCCTCATCTCGGGCAGCAGGTTTTGAAACATAGCCCTTACATGACCCTTGCGGCGTTCCTCGGGCAGCGTGGCTACGCCTCCGATACCGCCCATGCCGACCTCGTGCCCGTCAAAGCGCACCTTAAAATCATGCAGCACCGTCGACGTGCATAGCTTGCCCGTATTGTCGAACACAGCCCTTGCCGCCTCGTTTTTCTTTGCCACTGTTTCGCCCTCGTTGCGTTTTTTTAGATGCCTTATATAGTCCTCTTCATCTATCTGAAAATAATAAGACAGTCGCATCACGTCACCCAAGCTTACACTTTCACGTTCGTTTACGGGTCTAATATCCATACTTGCCTCCCCTGCGGCCTCGCCGTCAAATGATTAATATCGCCTATGGAACTTATATCTGTATCTGTTACGCTTTGAACGCGCCCTCGCCGAGATAATGATCAGTGTGATCACAATCACGATCACCAGCACGCCCGCTATCCAAAACGGCAGCGCCTTTAATGTAAAGACGGTGTCCATGAATTGCTTTTTGTAATATTCATAATCGCTGTCCGAGGTACGCTCGACAGCCTCGCTGTTTGTGAGTATGTCGCTTTCGAGTATTACCTCGTCATAGAGCGTGAACGTAGCCTTGCCCAGCACATCACCCTTCGATATCGGGGTCTTTAGATAGACTGCATCCTCTATGCGTTCTCTGCCCGCTTTGACACCCTTCTCGATATCCTCTTCACTTGCCAACAGCTTGTCGTTATAGGTAATCGTACGTACCACGGCATCTACGTCGGACTTCTTCATAAACTGCGAAAAGCCGTCTTTTATATATGCGTCGATCAGATTATCGGCACCGAGCTGCGGGTTCGCTACATATAACGTCTCGAGCTGTGTATCGGGCTCCGTGACCGTACAGAAACCGAAATTGTCAAAGCCATAATCAAACAATGTAGCAGCGTCTACCCAACGCGACGGTATCGGTGAATTAAACACCACAGCCACGAGCTTGATACCGTTTTTCTCAGCCGATGCGGCTACGCAATCCCCGGCCTCGTCCGTTACACCGGTCTTTATACCCGTTGCATACGGATAATAATAATCCCCCGGAATAATCAGCTCGTTGTGGCTCTTCCATTTATATTCCTTTGTCTTTAAGCCCTCGGGCGGATTGTAACCCGCTCCGTTACCGTTATATTCCTTTTCCTTTACGATCTCGGCCAGTATCGGGTTTTCCATAAATTTCCTGGACAATAATGCCAAATCTATCGCGGTTGTGTAATGATCGCTGTCATGGAAGCCGTGCGGGTTTACAAAATTGGTATTTGTCGCTCCGAGCTCCTTGGCTTTGTCGTTCATGAGCTTTGCAAACAACTTCTCGGCCTCTATGTAACCTATATCATCCCTACCCTCGACCGCGCGCGCGACATTTAATGCGAGCACGATACCCGTATCGTTACCCGACGGGATCATCAGTCCGCGCAGCAGGTTCTGAACGGTAATGTATTCACCGACCGAATGATAAGCCATGCTCGAACCGGACGGTACGGTCTCTATCTCCTTGCCCACTTGGATGAGTTGATCGGGCTTTAGGTGATCCATCACAACCAATGCCGTAGCGATCTTTGTCATACTCGCCGGATACATCCGTTTATCTGCATCCTTTGCGTAGAGTACCTTACCCGTCGACTGCTCCACCAAGATCGCAGCCTGCGCCACGAGTGGCAAATTATCTTGCACATGTGCAGTTTGCACCGGCGCGGCATGCACACTTAACATTGAGCCTATTAACATCGTTATCGTCATTAATATACAAACAAAACCTTTTCTCAAACGTATCTCCCTCGCTATTCTCATAAGAGCGAATCAAATGAATACTAATATGAACACTTCAAATAAATTATACCGACAGGGGCGGCTTTGTCAAATAAAACCAACATAGACCTCTTTTTTTATGTTGACATAATACATGATTATTTCCGACACATTTGAAGAAATAAACAAACAAGCCCCTTTACGATAAAACGTTTGATTATATTCTAACGTTATGTTAGATTATATTCTAATATAGTAAAGGGGGTTATTAATTTGGACAAAAAACAGGGTTATAGTTCGTTATTTAACGAACGAAACTTTATAAAACTGTTTATCGCAAATGTAATCAACAGATTCGGGGACGCGATAGACGCACTGGCGTTCGCGTGGATGGTATACGAGATAACCGGGCAGCGCTCATGGTCTGCGGTAATCTTCGGATTGAATTCACTACCGACCATATTGTTTATGCCGTTTGTGGGAGTATGGGTGGAGCGCATTGATAAAAAGGCGATCATGGTTGTTACCGATCTGTGTCGCGCGGTGCTCGTCAGTATCGTTGCGACCCTATATATGCTCGGGCATATAACGCCGGTAATCCTCGCTATCTCCACTCTGCTTATGTCTACGTTCGAAGCCTTTCGAATACCGGCTGGCATCGGGGTCTTTCCCGAGATCGTTCCAAAAGAAAAATACACGATAGCAACATCTCTGGGCCAATCATTTACCAATGTATCATCGCTACTCGGTATGGCGGCCTTTGGTGTGATCATAGCCGTATCGGGCCTGCAGGGGGCGATGTTTATAAATGCCGCGACCTTTCTCTTTTCTGCAATATTTATATCGTCTATGAAGCTCACAAAAAGAAATCCAGACGCAGAAAAAACGAATTTCATCGGTGATTTAAAGCAAGGACTGTCGTATTTGATTTCAAAGCGTGTCGTGTTTATGATTTGCTCGGTAGGCAGTTTGATCGGTGTATTGTTTATGCCGATCAGTTCGCTCATGACACCGTATGTAAAGGAGAGCCTGCACTTGGGTGAGGGTGCTCTGTCCGCATTAAATATCGCGATGCTTACAGGCACGATATTGGGGACATTCTTTTTCCCAAAGATACACGCAAGGTTATCGAAGTTTAAACTGTTTATCATAGGCGGGTTATCGATTGCGCTTACATATATCGTTTTTGTGTTGATATCGTACATAGCACAAATCCATTTACATTTAACGCGATCGCCCAGGCGCTCACACCGGTTTCGTCGTTCCTGCTCGCAGCTGTCGCGGTCTATTTTACGGTAAATCAATTGTTCTTAGTGTCCGGAATTGCCACGTTCTTATTATTTATGTTATTATCTGTCAATAAGACTTTGAGGTCTATTGACGGAGGCAGCACGGATGAGTTACATCATAGCGGATGATTATAACTATTTCTTTGAAAGCCTGTACGCGCTGTGCTTGCTTGTAAACGACGGCAACAACGATAAAGACAAGGACAGCGAGCAAAATATGACAGATAATAAAATAGCCGAAAGATATGCTCCGATAAACGAAATCTACGAGCATCTTTCGGCTAATTTGAATCCCGAAAACGAATTTTTGCAGCTGCTGTTTAAAATCAATAATGAGCTGTCCGATGATATATGTAGCTATCTATGGACCGTGCTGACATACTGTGTAAAAGAAGACGGAAGTATTCATATAGATAAATACGCCGCATTTGTGGACTTTTTTAACGACACAGTCGAGATCAATGACGATGCAGAATTTTATAACTATATTCTGACCAAGGATATATCGGTCAGTCTAAAGTCAAAGCTTATATACGTTTATATGAGCTTTGATGAAATGTTTGGGTTTCTGATGGATACGTTAAAAAAGACAGAGGCGTTATTGCGAGAAAAGATCTTCCTTGTAGAGGAGCTCACACGTGAATCCGTTTTAGATATGAAGCAAGGGTTCGAGGAATTGGGTATGGAGGGCTTTTTTAATGACCTGCAGATACCTGTGACCTTTTTACCGGACCACGACTTTATTATTTACCCGACGATCTCAGATTCTAATAGCGTGCACATCTTCCACCAGGGGCAATATAAAAATCTCATTGTGCACTGGGGTATCAACCTATCATGGAGGAAACGCTACAAAGACTCAGCCGCGTTTTCGAAGGATAATCTATTGGATGCGTTTAAAGCCATAACGGAAAAGACCAAGTTTGAGATATTACTTCTACTAAGCCATGAACGCCTATACGGCAGCCAGATCGCCAAGCGTATCGGCATCACCACGGCAACCGTTTCGCACCACCTGTCGCAGATGGCCGCACTAAACCTGATCACGATCGGCAAGGAACAGAACAGGATATATTATCAATTAAACAAGGAGGTTGTAACTGCGTTGATTGAAGGGTTAAAGGAACGATTAATATAGAAAAATGATATGTCCAGCTTATTATCATAACGAGGAAACGGGATCAACAGCGAGAGCGGTATAGAAATGCTTTTGCTTTTCTAATACTTCGCTTCAATTAGAATTTAATGTATAATAATGTCAAAAAAACAAAAAAGGGGGGGCATTTTAGTTAACTGACTGTTATTGTGGCAAACTTCAACGGTTCCATCTTGTCTTAAACATATCTTCGTGGCATTTTGTTGCGGAGATCCTTTTGCAATATGAATGTGGATAGGCTCTAATGAATCACTTGATTGTTCGTTTGACCAGATGAAAAATGCATTACGAGCAAGCTGGATACCACACAGGCATACACGAAATGATGATGCACGAAGTAGCCGAGCAGAAAACAAAATAAGTGATTTTGTAAAGTAGCGCGATATGCGTAAATGTCACAGCGGTATGTGTGTATTCAGGCGCACATAACAAAAAGCCTTACAACGCCGATGAAATCGACATTATAAGGCTTTTTTCATTTACCTGGGCCGGAAGGATTTGAACCTTCGAATGCAGGAGTCAAAGTCCTGTGCCT
>CAZUNC010000149.1:0-5815 GCA_964621475.1 uncultured Defluviitaleaceae bacterium
CTACCCCTATATAGTATGAACAATACTATAGTAGGGTGTAGGGGGATTGTCAACAATATGTACCGAGTTCCATACCGCGCTCAAAGAAATATTTGAGCGTATCGTATTTCACGGTCTCCGGTATCGAGTGGTCACTATGTAGGCAATACGCGAAATGCTTCTTGACCTCAGGTATCTTACTCATAAGCTCCGCGTCGATCTCTTTTCGGTCGTTAGAGTACAGCTTGCGTACATCGATGCCACCCATCAATGCGATCTTGTCACCGAAGTCTTTATCTATGCGCAGCAGGTCCATACCGGCCTTGATCTCGATGACCTGCAGGCAATCGATACCGGCCTCAAGCATATGCGGCAGCAACGGCTCCACAAACCCGCAGCTATGCATGACCACGGGCAGCTTGTTCGCGTGCGCGTAGTCGATGGTTCTCTTATGGGCAGGGAAGATCAATTCCTTGTACATATCGGGCGACATGAACGGCCTGTTCTTAAAGCCCATGTCCTCGTAATACCAGATACCGTCCGGATATCCTTCCTTAGCAAATAATATCTGCTGTAGGTTAAGTGTCAGGTCTGAATAGACCTTCACCATATCCTCGACCCATTCGGGGTCCAGTGCCATGCCCATCAGCATATATTCATGGCCGCAGATCGGATGCATCTGTTCAAACACATTGACACCGGCCCAGAAGAAGAACTTGTCATGCTCGGCCGCGTACTGCTTGGCCTTTCGATACGCCTCGAAGTTTATCCTACGTTCGTCGACCTCTACGAGCTTATGCTTGACCTTTTCCCAGCTCTCTCGATCCTTGATTGAAAAGTCCACATGCTCGGGTGTTGTGTCATGTAGCTTGTGCCTTCTCAGAAGCGCGCCGTTACCGTCGCGTATCAGCATCGTCTCTTCTGTTTCCTCCACGACCTCCGATTTGAAGTCTATGTCGATCGTTCCGTTAAACGGCCAGCACTCAGCTATATCGAGGTCAAAGTGGATCGTCGGGTCCTCACCCTCCTTCATATGTCCTTCCTCGACATACGACTTGACCGTGTCTCCCCAGAAATGTTCGTAAACCGCTATGCGATCCGCAGGCTCGTGATTGAGCATGCGTATAATACGTTCCTTACCTGTAAGCTCTTGCATGGTATCCCCCCTATTGTTTTATTGTCCAAACACCCCATCGATGACCTCCTTGCTCGCGGCCTCGTCCCATATCGTGTACCATTTGCCGTTTACAATCTTGTCCTCGCCCACGAGCGTATGCAGCCGGATCGAGTCCTCGTTGAGTGACTTTACATATGGGATATATTTTAACGCGTCGCCGAGGTTTACGTTCGTCTTTACATATTTGAACATGGCCTTTACAAGCGCGGACGCGTTACCGATGATCTTGTCCTTCCTGAGTGTTTGCAACACCAGTGCTTTTATAAACTGCTGCTGTGTTTCGTTGCGTCTCCAGTCATTGTAATCGGCGTGCGACCCGTCGTTCATTTTGCGAAAGCGGACGAGCTGCTCGGCTTGGTCACCATTTAGTGTCTGTACCCCCGCCTTTAGATAGATCTTTAGGTCCTGATCCGGGTCGTAATAGTCCATAGTAAACGGCACATCGAACTCCACGCCGTCCACCTCATCGACTATATAACGAAAGGCATCGAGATCCACGACCACATAGTATTTAAAGCTTACGCCGGTCAGATCCTGTATTTGCTGTATAAGAAAATCCATGCCGAGTTTTGGGCCCGCGTAGTGATGCACCTCATTGAGCTTCATCACGCCCCCCTTAGGTACGAATCGGTCATTGGCAATCATTGTATCGATGCGATCCCGAGGTAGCGTTATCATCGTATCGCGTGGCAGTGAGACCAGATCGACCGCCTTTTGCTCAGAGTTGAAACAGCCCATGATCATCGTATCCGTACGCGTACCGTCCTTATCGATGCCGAGTATCAGGAAATTTACGCGCTTCTCGACGGGCAAGAATATATCGGTGATCACCGATAGCGGGCTCCTGTTGTTTGAGCCCGTAGCCGCAGTCGTTTCGCTTTTCGTAGATTCGGTTTTATCGGCTGTGTTTTCGCTATCCTCCGCCTCGGCGGTCTCCGTTTTTCCGAAGCTGCCCGCGAATACATTGCCGCTATCATTTGCCTTGAAATATCCGAATATCACCACGGCTATTAACGTTGAGAGTATAAACATCGTACCAAGCATGGTGACAAGAAATCGTTTAATCAATGTGCCTCTACCACTTTCCCGGGATTCAATATCATATTGGGGTCAAACACATGCTTGATCCCCTGCATGAGCCTGAGCGCCGCCTCGCTCTCTGACGCTTTCAAATACGGCAGCTTGGCCAGGCCTATGCCATGCTCACCCGAAACCTTGCCGTCAAACGCCCGCGCCTTTGCGTACAGATCGTCAAAAACCGCGTTCAGCTTCCGTTTCCATTCTGCTTCGTCGAGGCCGTCCCGCAGGATATATATGTGTAGGTTGCCATCCCCCGCGTGGCCAAAGCTCTTTATCCTAATGTCGTGCCTGACCTTCAACTCGTCCGTATACATCAAAAAATCCGCAATGCGGTCCTTTGGCACAACCACATCACATTCGTCCATCTCAGAGGTTGAGGCCTTTATCGCCTCCAAAAATGCGGAACGCGCCGACCAGACAGCTTCCTTGCGCTCCTCGGTATCAACGATCAGTAGATCGCGTCCGCCATGCCCGAAGCATATATTTGCTATCGCAGGGAAGTATCGCTCTATCTCAGCCCGATCGTGTCCGTCGTATGTGAGCAGCAGGTACGCGTCCGCGGATTTGTCCGGAAAGCTCTTTCCGAGATATTCCTCCGCATCGAGTATGACCTCACGCTCCATAAACTCCACAGCCGTCGGTATCGTTGTAACTGCCTGAGTGTCCGCGGAGTTGCCGCGCATGATAGCAGGCACAGCCCCTATCGCTGAGCGCATATCCTCAAACGGTATCAACAGGCTCACAGATTTCTGAGGCAGCGGCAGCAGTTTCAGCACAGCCTTTGTGATAATACCGAGTGTACCCTCCGAGCCTATGATCAGATCCTTTATACTATAACCCGAGCTGTTTTTTACGACCTTGCCACCCGTCACGACGATCTCGCCATTTGGCAGCACGACCTCCAACTCCCGCACATAGTCGCGCATAACCCCATATTTCACCGCGCGCATGCCACCCGCGTTTGTGGAGATGTTACCGCCTATTGTCGCGGATTTTTCGCCGGGGTCCGGCGGGTAAAAGAACCCGCGTTCCTCAACATATGCAGCGATCTCCATCAACATCACGCCTGGTTCTACGGTCAACGTGAGGTTATCGGCATCGAGCTCGAGTATCCTGTTCATCTTTTGCATGCTCAGCATGATGCCGCCGTAAACAGCTACCGCTCCGCCCACAAGACCCGTACCCGAACCCCTCGCGAGTATCGGTATCCTTTTACTGTCCGCGTATGCCATCAGCTTCGAGACCTCTGCGGTGTTTTGTACCTCCACGAGCACATCGGGTTTATGTTCAATACCACTGAGCTCGTCATGTGCATAGTCCGGGTTTATTGCCTCACCCGTGTACACTCTATCGGCTGGTATGATGCTTTTAATATATAGTAGATCTTCGTTATCGAACGTCTTGTATTTTATGCTCATAACGAACCTCCCTCCAGCAGCGCTATAAGCCTCGGCAGAACCTCATAGAGATCTCCCTTTATCGCATAATGGCATATATCAAAGATCGGAGCGTTTTCATCGTTATTGATCGCTATTATGCATTCGGCATTCTGCATACCGGCCTTGAACTGCACCGAGCCCGATATACCGACCGTGATGATTAACTTGGGTTTGACCGCACGCCCCGACAGACCTATCTGCCTCGTGGCCTCGACGCGCCCGGATTCTACGAGCGGCCTTGTGCATGCGATCTCCGCTTTTAGTAAGCCGGCTAATCTATATATCATGCCCATATCCTTCTCGGATTTTACGCCGCGCCCTACCGCTATGATCACATCCGCGTCCGTTATACTCTTAACCTTCGGCTTATTTGTGATCCGTGTGATCGTTATGCGGCTCTTTTGCGCTCCTTCGGGTAACATGCATCTAACGATCCGGTTCTGTAATTCGTTTGCATCGGGGTCTATCGGTGTGGGTTTGGGCATATCGAATATCTTGTATCTGACCGTCGCCAACTGGGGCCTGTGACGATGCGTGATGATCTGAGCCATTATGTTGCCGCCAAATGCGGGGCGTATCTGTACAAGATCCGTATTGGCCTTGATATCGAGTACCGTGCAGTCCGCCGTGAGCCCTGTTCCGAAGCGCGCGGCTATACGTGGTGCGAGGCTGCGTCCGATCACGGTCGCTCCGATCAAAACGGACGCGGGCTGTTCGCTTTTAATAAAATCCTCAAATATCCGCGTATAGGGTTCTATCAGGAAATTGCGCAAGCCCTCGTGATTATAGATAAACACCTTGTCCGCGCCGTAGCGCAACAGCTCGACGGCCTGTTCATGCCCGCCGCCTATCAACAGGGCATATACCGGACATGATATCGCTTGAGCGGTTCCCGCGTTTTGTGCGTCCTCTGCTCTTAATGAAATGAGCTTCTCTGAAAGCTGCTTCGCCTTACCCAGCAGTTCAAATGAAACAGGATGAATAGCGCCGTCTACAGCCTCCGCAAAAACCGCAATCGGAGCGCTTGCTACCGCGTTCCCCTTTGCTCCACCGCCCGATTCCGCATCTTCGACCTTCATCTCAAAATACTCGGGCTGCTGTTTTGCGCATAAGCCGCAGTTCTTACAGCCCGCATTGATCTCCATGCCCATATCTGTATACTCGAGCGCGTTAAACGGGCAGAGCTTTATGAGGCTTTGGACGAGTTCGACGTCCCGTTTCGCCGCCGCATTTATCCGCTCGTTATGTATGACCAATACCTTGATAGCTTTCACCCCCTACGCAAACTTCCGATCCTTCAGCACCTTCATCAATTCTTCCGCTATGCCGTCTGCGTTGCCTGTGATGTCGGCCCTGACGCTTTGGGACTGAGGCGGGAATATACGCTCTACCTGCGTCGGGGAATATTTCAAGCCATAATGCTCGGGATCTGTGTCGTTCAAATCCGCAAGTGTAAGCCTCTTTACCGCCCTGTCCTTAGTAGCCTGTTGTAGCCTGTATGAGGGCAAGCGCGGTATATGTATGTCCTTTTCTACTGCTAACAAACACGGAAATGATATGTCCATCTCGGCCAAATAGTCCCCTATGTCGGCCTTTATACATATCGAGGTATTGCTGCTCCCGCCGACCGCTTCTACGATCTCCGTGATTCCGCTCTGATGCGGGATATCCAGAAACTCCGCTATCTCCGCACCCACCTGTGCGGTATCACCGTCCGTGGTCTGCTTGCCGCAGATGATCAAGTCGAAGTCCGGGAAGCTCTTGCGTATACCCTCGGACAGGGTCTTGCTCGTTGCGAGCACGTCCGCACCCGCAAAAGCGCGATCCGTCATCAGCACCCCGTCGTCCGCACCCATCGCAAACGCCTCTCTGATCACGCTCTCGGCTTGTGGCGGGCCCATCGTTATGACGCTTACTGTGCCGCCATACTGCTGCTTCAACAGCATCGCGGCCTCTATTGCATATAGGTCGTATGGGTTCATCTTAGCCTCGGTACCGTCACGCAATAGGACGCCTGTTTCCTCGTCCATCGCTACCTTGCTCGTCCCGGGCACCTGCTTGATACATACGATGATATTCAAGGGCAAAATCTCCTCTCACCTACGATATCCCCGTTGTCGTTAATGATCTGTTCACCGCA
>CAZUNC010000150.1:0-5784 GCA_964621475.1 uncultured Defluviitaleaceae bacterium
ATGTGCCTGTGTATATTTCGCCATATTATGTTATAATGCTTGGAAGGGTTCACATAAATATTTTGAAATGGGTGTTCGTATGCCACGCTATGCTGTGTTCGCCGATATTCATGGGAATTATCCGGCTCTTCGCGCCGCACTCAATGATGCCAACAACAGAGATGTCGACGGTTATCTATTTGTCGGTGACTATTGCTTCGCCCTTCCGTTCGAAAATGAGGTTGCTGATACATTGCGTACTCTGCCAAACGCGCGTCTCATCGCGGGTAACGGTGAGGGTTATGTCCATTGGCTGGCCTCACGTGACCCATCTACGTTCACGGATGCTCAGTTTACCAGCCTATATCACCAATACCCTGCATTGACCACGCAGAACAAAGACTTCCTGATGAGCCTGCCTGAACGAGATACGCTAACCGTGCGGTATAATCAACGTAATATTTCCATACATATGTGTCATTGGAACGGAGACCGTTTTCCGGACACCGCATTCAAACAAATCACCTCCGGGCGTATGTACAAGCATCTGCAGAGCGGACAATCCCGCGCATCCTTTTTAGAGCAGAAAGTGGCTGCTCTCGCAGATGATCAAGGGCTTGCAGGTATGCTACCCGATGCACCTGCGATCTATTTAGACGGGCATAACCACATTCAATACCACGTGTTCATCGGAAATGCGCTGTTTTTGAATCCGGGATCATGTGGCAATCCGTTGGACGGCATACATACAGCCCCATATACAATCATAGACATTACCGATACTGTGACCGTATCCGAACACCGTGCAGTATACGATATAGAAAGCTTGATCGACTATACCCGCGCGTCCGATTTATATAAAGCGGCTCCGGAATTAACCGAGGTCGTAATACGCTCGTTAAAGACTGCCACCGACACAACCAGCTACTTTTTTGCGTGCATGAATGAATACGCCGAAAGCATCGGCGACAGCACGAGACCGTTTGAAACGGATACCTGGCGTGGCGGCTTCAAATATTGGTTGGAATGTGTAGATACTATTGATTAAAAGGGAGGAACAACATGGATTACAAGCTTTTGGGCAGAACCGGTGCAAAGGTCAGTGAGGTAGGTTTTGGCGGCGAACATCTGATTACGCCGGATGGGGTTGTTGACGATGCGAATACGCATGCAGTGATTAACGCTGCGCTCGATGCGGGTGTAAATATCATCGACATCTTTATGCCGCAGGACAATGTGCGCAAGAGTATCGGTGACGCACTCGGCGCAAGACGTAAGGACGTGCTGTTACAAGGGCATCTCGGCGCGTGCCTCGATGAATCGGGCCAGTACAAAAAGAGCACCGCTCTCGCTGATGTAGAAAAATACTTCTCGCGGTTCATGTCGTTGTTGAACACGGACTATGTAGATATCGGCATGTTGCATTTTGTGGACAGCGAAGAGGATTACAAGAACTACATAGAGGGCGGTGTGCTCGACTACGCGCTCTCACTAAAGAAGAAGGGCATCATCCGCTATATCGGCATGAGCTCGCATGTGCCCCAGACCGCGTTAAAGGCCGTCAACACGGATCAGATCGATGTGCTGATGTTCTCGATCAATCCGGTGTTTGACATGTACCCGTCCGACACCGACTTAGACAGCTTGTTCGAGGGTAAGAGTTTTGGTGATCTGTCCGGTCTCGATCCGTCACGAAACGCGCTGTACCTCGCATGCGAAAACCATGGTACAGCGATCACGGTTATGAAGACATTGTGCGCCGGTATGTTGTTGAACGGGGAGCGTTCCCCATTCAAGGCCGCTATGACCGTACCGCAGCTGGTTAATTACGCGCTCTCTCGCCCGGCAGTCGCCTCGGCACTGATCGGATGCCGCAGCGTCGATGAGGTAAAGGCAGCCACCGCTTATTCCGCTTCGACCGCAGAGGAACGCGACTACATGAATGTCATCGGCGGCTTCGATCCGCTCAAGGCTACCGGACATTGTATGTATTGCAATCACTGTCTCCCCTGCCCCAACAATATCGACATCGCGGCTGTCACGAAATATTTAGACCTCGCGCGTTCATCGGCAACCGGCGGATTGGATACACTTAAAGCACACTACGCTGCGCTTAAGGCCAACGCCAAGGATTGCATCGAGTGCGGCGCATGCGAAGCGCGCTGTCCGTTCTCCGTATCCGTTACACAGAACATGCAAGCCGCCTTAGAAATGTTTAAATAAAAATGTTCAGGCAACAAATATAAAAGGGGTACAACAAAAGAAACACTTACCACGGATTTTCACAGATAAAAACGGATTTACATCGGTACCAATCAATCAATAATGGTATCCGTTCAAATCCGTAGAGATCTGTGATAATCCGTGGTATTGTTTTACTTTTTGCTGTAGCCCCTGCTTTTTGTTTATTTACACTATTCCACTTCTGTAATAGCTACCTGCTCCGGGAACAATGAGCTGTCTATCTCATGCGTCGAAGCGACGGTTACAAAGCCTCGTATCTTCGCGCCCTCGTCTACCACGATCTTCGTCGCATTGATGTCCCCTAATATAATCGAATCCGCGTCGAGCTCAGCCTTGCCGTCTACATGCAGATTGCCCTTTATCTTACCGTTTATGCGTAGGTTCAGCGCCGATAGATCACCGAGCAACAGGCTGTTCTGATCCATGCCGACCGCGCCGTTTGAAACCAAGTCGCCTTGGATCGCCGCGCCGACCATGTTGGCGTTACTGCACTCAAGATTACCCACAACCTTACCCGATATGCTCGCGTTCTTGGTTGTGCGCACATTACCCTTGATATTGCCCTCTACATTTATATTGGCGTATGAGCGTATACCGCCCTCCACTATCGTGTTCTTTGAAATGATCGTGACCTCGTTACCCGGCAAAGCGGTACTATGCATGGAGGGAATCCCTCCCAACGGCATTTTCGTGTCTCTAATCATATCCCTCGGCACATCGCGGAACAAATCCCTGCTGTCGTCCAATGGAGATACTTTGCTATCGGTAGCATTTACCTCCTTGACTGCTTCTCTGACGGCATCCTTAACGGCCTGTCTGACAGGCTCCGATACGGTCTGCTCCGTGGCGTACAGATTACCCAGACGCACACCGGTCAATTCCTTATCGGATACGGTTTCCTTCTGCGTTATGGGTTCCAGTTTCGGCTCGCTGCTTGCGGATGCCGACTTTGCTGATGTTCTGCCAAACAACTCTTTCCATGCCTGGATAAAATTATCGCGAATACCCATTGTATATTTCCCCGCTATCTTTTATTCGTAAGCAAAAGTGACCGGCTTGACCCATTCAGAGAGCTTGTCAAACGCATAACCCCGATCCCTGAGATTTTCTATTACATATTTAACTGCATACGGCATATTCGTCTTGTCCGGGCCGTCCTGCATCTGGATGATGACACTGTCTCTGCTCTCGACATTGTGCAGGCTGTTGTTATACGAATTGGTATCGCCCGAGTTATCTATCGTTACATTCCAGTCATAATAAACAAATCCCCTGCGCAGTACCTCCGCGGCAAGCTGTTCATATATCGGCTTGTCATAGGCGTTTATGCTACCACCCGGGAAGCGCATCATGGCGGGTTTCATGCCCGTCTGCATATAAATCTCCGTAAATATCCCGTTCATATCCTCGAGGAATGCGGGAACGGACT
Organism: uncultured Defluviitaleaceae bacterium; assembly: GCA_964621475.1. Classification (GTDB taxonomy): domain Bacteria; phylum Bacillota; class Clostridia; order Lachnospirales; family WQUN01; genus CAYURR01. The sequence continues at coordinate 3,653 of CAZUNC010000150.1, forward strand.
TGTATATTTTTTTATAATCGTGGGTCATCGAATGCATACCGACCGCGTGACCCTCTGATAGTATCTTTGCCAATATTTCGCGTTTCTTTTCGGTGTCCGGATTATTTATAAAAAACGTTGCTTTGACATCGTATCTGCGCAATACGGCCATGACATCCGATGTTACCTCGGATGGGCCGTCATCAAAGGTCAGATATGCTATCCTTTTATCAGCGTCTACGTTTTTGCTTGACGTGCCATTCTGATAGCCCTCGCCCTTGACATACATCTCGGACGGCTCAGCATACAGCTCCGGAAACAACGTTGCATACTCGACGAGGTCCGCATGCTTTACAGCCGAACCCGCCGACGCAGTTAATGTTGTTGTTTTTGTGTTCGCAGGCTTGTCCGATGTCAGATTGTCATTAGAGGCCTCGGACATATCAGCCGAATTCCCGCCTGTCGTGTCCGTATCCGCATGTGTGGAGCTTGTCCCATCATCGACCCAGCTGTCGCCAATTTCCCCTTCAGCCATGTCGGCCCCTGTCTCATCATCCATGCTGGCCTCTGTCTCCTCAGCCATGCTGGCCTCGATCGCATCAGCGCTGCCCTCAGTTTCATCCGCATTAACCGCGGATTTACCAAGCCGGACAGTGGTGCCGCTCTGTGTGCCTTTTGCCGTTTTTGTTTCGGATGTACCGGAGCCCGTATTTTCGGCAATAAAATTGGTACCGAGATACACGGCTACGGATAGGCCTCCAACCACTGCAAGAGACAGCGTCGCCATGATCAGGTGTTTAAAAAAGCGAACGCTCCCAAAGTACATACAAACCTCCATGCATACATCTTATGACGTTTCATAATACTTTGCGATTGAGTATACATCACGTTATAGCAAAAATCAACAACAGTTTTAGCATGCTTGCTTATTCGGGCAACATTTGCTATAATCGTTCAGGTTAAGGATTCATAACATATATGTTAGGAAAGTTTCGAAAGGAGTTTTGTATTTATGTCCAAGGTAATGAAAACTATGGACGGTAACGCCGCAGCCGCTTACATTTCGTATGCGTTTACGGAGGTAGCCGGTATCTATCCGATCACACCCTCCTCCACTATGGCGGAGTATGTGGACGAATGGGCTGCCGGTGGCAAGAAAAACATCTTCGGCCAGACCGTAAAGGTTGCCGAGATGCAATCAGAGGCCGGCGCTGCAGGCACCATGCACGGTTCGCTTGCCGCAGGCGCATTGACCACATCTTATACCGCTTCGCAGGGCTTGCTGCTCATGATCCCGAATATGTACAAAATGGCCGGCGAATTGTTACCGGGCGTTCTGCATGTATCCGCAAGAGCCGTTGCCAGCCATGCTCTCTCGATATTCGGCGACCACTCCGACGTTATGGCTTGCCGCCAGACGGGTTTTGCGCTGCTCGCTGCTGCCAACCCGCAGCAGGTCATGGATCTCGGTGCTGTAGCGCATCTGTGCGCTATTAAGGCCCGCGTACCGTTTTTGCATTTCTTTGACGGCTTCCGCACCTCACACGAAATCCAGAAGATCGAAACCCTCAACTATGACGACCTCGCAAAGATCGTTGACTGGGACGCTATCAAGGCATTCCGTGACAACGCGCTGAACCCGGAGCATCCCGTACTGCGCGGTACCGCTCAGAACCCGGATATCTTCTTCCAGGCGCGCGAGGCATGCAACCCGTTCTATCTCGAGCTGCCTGAGGTTGTAGAGTACTACATGGGCGAGATCAACAAGCTCACAGGCAGAAACTACAAGCTGTTTAACTACTACGGCGCGCCGGACGCTGACCGCATCATCATCGCGATGGGCTCCGCTTGCGACGCTATAGAGGAGACCATCGACTACCTGAATGCTAAGGGCGAAAAGGTCGGCCTCGTAAATGTACATCTGTATCGTCCGTTCTCGGTAGAGCATTTACTCTCAGCTATCCCGGGCACAGCTAAAAAGATCGCAGTTTTGGATCGTACAAAGGAACCCGGCGCATTGGGCGAACCCCTGTACCTGGACGTTTGCACCGCATTCTTCGAAAAGAAGGCAGCCGCTCCGACCATCGTCGCAGGCCGCTACGGTCTCGGCTCCAATGACGTTACACCGGCCCAGATCATGGCTGTATACGAAA
>CAZUNC010000151.1:0-5733 GCA_964621475.1 uncultured Defluviitaleaceae bacterium
CCACGGATTCGCACGGATAAAAACGGATTCGCACAGATAAACCTTATTAATGGTTCAATCTATGAGAATCCGTATAAATCTGTGTAAATCCGTGGTGAGGTTTTACTTTCTGCAACAGCCTCTTTGCAAGCTGACTATCGTACATCACTACTTACCTTACATATTCCCCGATCAAACCCCATATCCCATTCGACTCGAGCCCGATCTTCCATCCCGCTACACCGGCGATATCATGCTCTTTGAATACCTCAAGCTTTTCCTTGATCGAGCGTTCGTCCTCGAGCCATGTGCGGTATTTGATCTTTTTACCGTCCTCTACAGCCTCGTATTCCCCATAAAAGCAACCATAACCCGCATCATATACCCATGAGGCATTCTGCTCGTCAAATTGTTGCTTCGCGGCATCCATGCCGAGGTTACGTATCGTGTTCTTTATTTCCCCGCCTACATTTTCTTCTCTCCAAATACGCACATAGAACGGCATACCCATGATGACCTTCTCTTTGGCCACCTCCGAGAGTGTCATGCCGAGTCCGTTACTCACAAACGGCAACGACGCGACTGGGCCGCTGACCGTGCCGAAGGTATGCTCGTCATATGCCATCACGCACAGATAATCACATAGCGCGCCTATTTCCTCTCGGTTGTAATACCACGACCAGTAATTGTCGGGCATCGGGTTATACATATCCACGGACAGCGTGATCCCACGCTGTTTACAGAGCGGCGCAAGCTCCCTAAAGAATTGCGTATAGTAAGCCGCATCCGCGACTTGAATATATTCAAAGTCAATGTTTATGCCATCGAGTTGGTACTCGTCTGCGTAATTCAGCAGCTGTCTGATCACATGCTCACGCCTCGAGGTCTTTGAGAGGATCGCTGCGGAAAGGTCCATATGCCTTCGCCTGCCCGTATCAGATGAAAAATCCGATATCAATGCCCATACCTGATATCCCATGTTGTGCGCCCATTGCACATAAGCCTTATCGGCCTTACTTACGATGTTCCCATTCATTCTATCGATATCAAAGGTAAACCAGGTCGGGGCGATTACGTTCAATCCCTCTATAGGCTCCATCCTGAAATCCTGATCCCATGCCATCACGATCTTACCGTCGATCGGCAACACGGGCCTGTCGGCCCTCACCATCCCCGTTACGGTCTCCACGGGCTTCGGCTGTTTCTCGATCGTCTCGGTGATCTCAAGTACGGATGTTTTTATGTAACCGAGCAAGCCGTCTTCGGTCCTCACGCGTGTGAATTCCCCATCGGTATCATAGACCGTCACAGGCGTGGATTGTTCAAGCTCGAGTTCTATATCGGATTTTTTATCGGGCTTGTAACGCAGAACGGCTTTTTTCGCTGTTACCACAGCCTTATGATGCGCCACATCCTTGTAATCTACCCACGCGATATTAAACGTCCCGTTATAACCGAGCGTAACATGGTACATCCGCTCGATAAAATCCGACGGAATCAATACCGTGTCCGTATTCTCCTCGTAGCGTATCGGTGTCTTTATCGTCTCGGGTTGCATATTCACCGTGATTGCAACCTCGTCGGGCTTTAATCGCATGACCCTACCTAAAGTAGTCACGGTCAATATCCGCTCGTCGCTGTCCCAGAATATATTATTATCCAGCCGCTTTACAAATTCCATATCGAAATAGGTAGTACCCGCTATGCGAACCGGATTCTTTACCGAGCCAGTGCCGTTGTCCGTCAGACGCTTGTCCTCTACGACGAGTGTCACATCGTTCTTGTTTATGTCAAAGTAGGTATGGAAATCCACTTGTTTAAAGTTCGGCAGGAAAAAATATGCGGCTATGGATAAGCCGCATATAACAACGCCGATGATAAATATGAGCGCGAGCCATATTGTTTGTCTGTTTTTTTTCTTCATTCGTTTCCCTCGTTATCGATTGGGTCGGCTTGCTTCAGATCAGATTATAATAGGCTTAAGTGTCCATACCTCGTCCGCATATTGCCTTATCGTGCGGTCCGAAGAGAACTTGCCGCTCGTAGCGGTATTCATGATAGCCATCTTTGCCCATCTCGTCTGATCCTTGTATGCCTTGTCAACGCGTAGCTGCGCTTCCTTATAGCTGTCAAAATCCTGAAGTACGAAGTATTCGTCCGGTCTCGATCCGCCGTAACCGTTTAGCATCGCCTCATATAACTCGCGGAACAACTCGTGGTTATCCGGTGAAACGGTGCCGTTTATGAGCTCTGTGAGCACGAGACGCACGCTGTGGTTTAGGTTGTAGATGTTCCATGGTGCGTAATCGTTACGCGCGTACATGCTGATGACCTCATCTGCACTCATGCCGAATATGAAGATATTCTCGGGTCCTACCTCTTCGAATATCTCGATATTCGCACCGTCCATTGTACCGACCGTGACAGCCCCGTTTAACATGAACTTCATGTTACCCGTGCCCGAGGCCTCCTTGCTCGCGGTTGAGATCTGTTCACTAACATCAGCCGCAGGCATCAATTTCTCGGCCAGCGAAACACTGTAGTTCTCAAGGAACAACACCTTGATACGCCCGTCGATGGACTTGTCGTTGTTTACTAAATCCGCTACGGAGTTGATCAGCTTGATGATCAGCTTGGCACGGCGATAACTTGCCGCAGCCTTCGCGCCGAATATGAACGTTCTCGGAGATATATCTACATTGGGGTTCATCTTGATGATGTTGTACAGGTCCATGATATGGAACACATTCAACAGCTGACGCTTGTATTCATGCAGTCGCTTGACCTGTATATCAAATATCGAATCGGGATCGACCGTAACGCCCTTGGTCTTCTGGATAAAGCTCGCAAGGTCAACCTTGTTATTGCGCTTGATGTCCATGAATCTCTCACGGAACGCCGCGTCCTCTTTATGCGGTATAAGCTTTTTGAGTTCGTCAAGATCCGTTACCCACTTCTCACCGATCGTCTCATTTATGAGCGACGAGAGCCTTGGGTTACAGTGTGCGAGCCAACGCCTCTGCGTGATGCCGTTCGTCTTATTGTTAAACTTTTCGGGATATATCTCATAGAAATCCTTAAGCAGATGGTTCTTTAATATCTCGGTATGGATCGCTGCAACCCCGTTTACCGAGTGGCTACCCACGATCGCAAGATAAGCCATACGAATCTGGCCGTCTGCGACGATAGCCATGTTACGGATCTTCTCCGGATTATTGCCAAAGCGTTCGATCAGCTGCGCACAGAAACGGCGGTTGATCTCCTCGATGATCATGTATATACGCGGCAGCAGTCGCGAGAACAACTCTATCGGCCATTTCTCGAGTGCCTCGACCATGATCGTATGGTTTGTATATGCGCAGGTCTTACGCGTGATATCCCATGCTTCGTCCCACTCCGCACCGAAATCATCGACGAGTATCCTCATCATCTCGGCCACAGCGATAGACGGATGGGTGTCGTTCATCTGGAACTGTATATAATCGGGTATCAATGACAGATCATCATGTAACTCCTTGAAACGTCCCAGCACACGTTGAAGCGTCGCCGAGATAAAGAAATATTGTTGCTTTAATCGTAGCTCCTTACCCTCGATGAAATCGTCAGCCGGATACAGCACCTCGGAGAGTACACGCGCGAGGTTTTGTTCCTCGACCGCGCGACGATAGTCACCCTGGTTGAAGCTCTGCAGATCAAACCTTGTTATCGCCTCGGCATCCCACAGACGCAGGCTGTTTACGGTCTTATTGCCGTAGCCCGGTATCGGATAGTCGTATGGTATAGCCAGCACTGAATGGTGGTTCTGCAACTCAAACGCATATGAGCCGTCATCCTTCTTAACCGTCACGACATTGCCGCCGAACTTAACCTCCTGTGCGTATTCCGCGCGCTTTACACCCCACGGATCGCCGTTTTCGAGCCAGTTGTCTGGTTCCTCACGTTGGAAGCCGTTCTCGATACGCTGCTCAAAGATACCGTAGTGATAACGTATGCCACAGCCATAGGCCGGGTATGACATCGTCGATAATGAATCCAAGAAACATGCCGCAAGACGGCCCAAACCACCGTTTCCGAGCCCCGGATCCCTTTCGGCTTCCTCAATCTCGTTGAAGTTTACGCCGAGTTCCTCGATCGCCTCGCGCACATTATCGTACTGCATGAGGTTCACGAGCGCATTACCCAAAAACCTACCCATCAAGAACTCCATGGACAGGTAATAAACAACCTTTACATCCTTTTCATTATACGCATCGTGAGTGAGTATCCAGTTGTCCGTGATCAAATCCTTGATAACATACGCGAGCGCCGCGTATATCTGCTTGCTGTTTGCTGTAGCTACGGTCTTTCTATACATCGTCTTGACTAAATCCGCTACCTTTTCCTTTAACGTCTCTTTGCTGATAGCAGCGATCTGATCCATTCACATTCCTCCCGAATAGCTATTAATTTACCTTATTTACCTAATGGTTATATATCTGACTATCTCATTGTAGAGCCCGACCGTACCCTCGGTGTTCAAATACGCGGAAAACTCCTCATATGAGCCAAACGGCTGTATTTCCCTGTAGTGCACGATCCCATTGGCGATATCTGCCGTCATACGCGGCGAAAGGCTCATGAGTTCACGTACGGTGGCCTTGTTTATATTTGTAAATAGTGAAATCTTATCCTTGACCGAGCTCAGATCTATCGGAAAATCCTTACCGCTCTTCATCAGCACACCATAAGCCTTTGTTCTGCCCGCTATAAACTCTTGGATCTGCTTCTCTGTTAGCCCGAGCTCCGACAGATCGCTATGCGATGCAGCATTTACATTGATATAGGTTGCGTTTGCGTCATAGGTGGTATAGAGGTTATCAGCGAGTGCGTTCAGGTTTATCGCATTCAGGTTCAATAACGCCCCGATCTCACCCAAATATTTGAAGCCGTAATATGTCCTCGCGGATATCAGCGTGTCGGCTTGTGCTTCTGTCAGGCTCGCGTCGACGAGCTCCTGCTTCTTTGACAGATTGATGTCGGCCCTAAACGCCGGTATGCTTAAGCCATTACCCTCGCCGCCCAGCACGAGTGACGAACCCGATACGGTCATATAATTCAGGTTTTGCTTATATGCGGGTTCGGGCATCAGGCGCTTTTGCACCAACTCATACAGATCCGAAAACGGCGATTGCTTGCGTTGGGTTATGATCGCCTGTGCTATCGGCGGTGTGACAGACAACAGAGACAGCAGTTCCGACTCCGGCGCGTTGTTGATCTGTGTGCGCATATGCATAAGATCCTTATTATCATCAAACATCTGCTTAGTAAAGCCCGGCACGAATTTTATGTCCGTCGGGCGATTAAACGGATTGAACTGCCTGTAGGTGATGATGTTCATCGCGGCTACGGTGTTTATGCCCTTGAGCCGCTCCATCAGGATATTCATCGGCGCGGTATTGATGTTTATCCCCTCGGAAACCGTTGCGTGTATGTCCGTATTCGGTTTCATACCGCTCTCGGCCCATACACCGAGCTTGTTTCCACGGCCGGTCGCCTCGGCCTGTACGAGCTTGCCACTCGTGGATTTCGCAAGACCACGCTTTACGATTTCCTCATTCACAAATATATTACCCATATAGACGTTTAAATAATTCCAACGATCCTCCAAAACTGGGCCGTCGTCGATACGCAGCTCAACGGTCTTGCCTAAGAGCAGCTTGTTCAAATACGAATAGGCCGCGTCGTTGCCCTCGGCACTGACACCGAGCAAGCGAA
>CAZUNC010000152.1:0-5652 GCA_964621475.1 uncultured Defluviitaleaceae bacterium
CCATTGATCAGATCAATGAGATATTCAGAGCGATGCACACGATAAAGGGTTCGGCCGCTATGATGATGTTTGACAATATAGCGACTGTTGCCCATAGCATCGAGGACATGTTTTTCTATCTGAGGGACGGCAATCCGGACACGAGCGCTATAGACTACGGCGGACTCACGGATATCGTGCTTGAGGGTATAGACTTCATCAAGGGCGAATTATATAAGGTCGGCAACAAGATGGATGCGGACGGTGACGGAGAGGCATTAACGGCCAAGATCAAGCTGTTCTTGAATCAAATGAAGGGTGGCTCTGCTCCTGCTGAGGCTGCAAAGAAACCGGTTGCAAAACCCGCAACAATGCCCACACCTGCAAAAAAATCCGCATCTGGTAATGTATATAAGATAACGATACACTTTACCGATGGCTGTGAGATGGAGAATGTACGCGCGTATAATGTGGTAAACGCGTTGGCTCCGTTCGCGTCCGATATGCTCACAGAGCCGAAGGAACTGCTTGAAGAAGAGGCATCTGCTGTTATAAGGCAAAGCGGGCTGATCGTGCAGATGCTTACGAGCAAAACCTTAGGCGAGATAAAGGCTATCGTTGAGAGTACGGTTTATTTAAAGGATTATGATATAAATCAGGTTGAGGAGATAGTAGAATCCTCTGACAAGCGATATCAGATATCGGTGCGTTTTTCCGAGGACGCAGAAATGGAAAACATCCATGCATACGCGCTCGTGCATCATCTGATGAGTGAAATGGTCGTAATATCGACTACGCCGCAGGATGTCATAGATGAATCGGCTGTGGCTGTGATCAAGGCAAGTGGTTTTTCAATGCTCGTTGAAACTAGTAAGACCGTGGACGAGCTACGTTCGATAGTTGAGAAAACGCCATATATCCATGATATAAGTATCACCGAAGCGCTTAGTCAGGAAACGGATGCTGCTGTAGAGGTAAAGCCTCAGGTAAACGAGGAAAAGCCTGTGGTAAAAGAGAAAGAGATGCCTGTTGCTGTAGCCAAGCCCGATGTGGCAAAGGCTGAACCTGATGAAAAGAAAGCTGCGCCTCCCGCTGCAGCGCTGGCCCAGACTGTTATCTCGGTCAATGTCAGCAAGCTCGATCATCTGTTAAACCTGATGGGCGAATTAGTAATATCCGAAGCTATGGTCACGCAGAATCCGGATCTCGACGGTCTGGAGCTTGAGAATTTCCATAAAGAAACCAGACAGCTCAGAAAGATCATAAAGGATTTGCAGGAAACGGTCATGTCGATGCGTATGGTGCCGCTGTCGACGGCGTTCTTCAAGATGCATAGGATCGTGCGCGATATGTGTAGATCCCTCGGTAAAGATGTGCAGCTTACAATCATCGGTGAGGATACCGAGGTCGATAAGAACATCAGCGAGCATATATCCGACCCACTCATGCATATCATCAGAAACTCCATAGATCACGGTATAGAGATGCCCGAGGATCGTAAAGCCAAAGGCAAAAAGGAAAAGGGCAATGTAATACTCGAAGCTAAGAATACAGGCGGAGACATATTAGTAATCGTAAAGGACGACGGTCAAGGTCTGGATAGGGAAGCGATACTCAGAAAGGCCAAGAACAACGGGTTGCTAAAAAAACCTGAATCGGAGTATACAGAGAAAGAGATACAACAGTTCATATTGCTGCCGGGCTTTTCGACGAACGAAAAGGTTACAGAGTATTCGGGTCGTGGCGTAGGTATGGATGTCGTATCAACAAACCTTGCGGCTGTCGGCGGTACTGTAATAGTAGATTCTGTTTGGGGCGAAGGAAGCACGTTCACACTGAAGATACCCGCTACACTCGCTATCGTTGACGGTATGACGGTCAAGATGGGCAACGCTAAATTTACCGTGCCAATCATATCGATCAAGCAGAGTTTTAAGGCAACCAAGGACGATATCTTTGCCGATCCGGATGGTAATGAGATGATCTATACACGCGGTGAGGTCTACAATGTGATCAGGTTATACGAGTTCTTTAACATGGAGACAGAAGTGAAGAATATCGAAGACGGTATCTTGATCATGCTTGAAAATTCAGATAAGTCCGTGTGCCTATTGGCTGATGATCTGTTAGGGGTTCAGCAGGTCGTTGTAAAGAGCATACCTAAGTTCTTGAAAAAGTGCCGTGGTATCAGCGGATGTACACAGCTCGGCAACGGCGACATTAGCTTGATATTGGATGTCGCAGGTTTCTTTGACTGATGAAGTAGTGGACGGGAGGTAGAGTTATGGCAGAGGATTTTGATCAGGTCGTTGCAGAAAACGATTCTATAAAAAACAGGTATCTGACCTTTACTATCGACAATGATGAATACGGCATCGAGATTTCAAAGATACTCGATGTAATCAATATGAAACCGGTTACAAAGGTGCCCCAGAACCCCGACTATATCGAGGGTATAATCAATCTGCGCGGTGATATCATTGGCATCTTAAATGTAAGAAAGCGCTTTTTGAAGCCATATAAGGAGCCGGACGACTTTACATGTATTGTGGTTATCGAGCATGGTGGATTTGAGTTGGGACTGATTGTGGACAATGTAAACGATGTCCTGACTATAGACGAGGACAATATATCGCCACCTCCTAATGCAAAGCTCAATCATTATAATCGCTATATTCGCAACATAGGTCGCCATGAGGGGAAGATCAAGTTACTGTTGGATCTCGATAAACTCCTCACAACAGACGAATATTGATTTACAAATACAAACATAGGGCTGTAGCAAATAAACCTTTACCACGGATCTGAGCGAGTTTATATGCTCATCCGTGGTAGGATTTTTTACTATAGCCTTATTTAGCATAATTGTGCATGCGGTGCTTGGAGGTTGACATGTTCACGCTTAGGGTGACTAACGTAAATGAAAGCTATCAAATAAGCGGCGAGGAAGCCGTTAAATACACACTACTTGAGCTCCTGAATGACAGGGGCTTCAAAGTACCTGCCGTATGTGCGGGCCGTGGTGTATGTGGTAAATGCAAGATAACAGTAAAATCCGGGGAGTTGCCCGTGACGACTCACGACAGGGATATATTCGCGGAGGAGCAACTCATGCGTGGCGAACGCTTGGCGTGCGTGGCTCATATGAGCGGAGACCTCGAGATAGAGGTCGACGATGAAAAAGATCTGCAGGTGCTCACGATGTACAGTGCTCACGCGCAAGCACATATAAACACCGGCTTTACATTACATTCGTTTGATATGCGCGGCTCATACCGCGATATGGTTGACGTGTTAGCGGATAAATGTCCAAACCATACGCTGTCGTTATCTGTGATTAAGAAGCTACCACATATGATTGATAAAGACGGCGAACTGCAGGCGCTTTGTTCAAACAATAAGGTCGTAGATGTTTTTGAGGCGACAGCGACTAATCCGGTAGGCGTGGCCATAGATATCGGTACAACTACGTTGGGCTTTGAAATGTTTGATTTGATAACGGGCAAACGCCGAGCGATCTATTCGGCTGTAAACAGTCAGCGCAGATATGGTGCCGACGTTATCTCACGCATAAAGTCGACCTCTGAGGGGAGTCTCGCAGAGCTTAATAAAACGATATTGACGGACTTGGCAGATGGATTATATGCGATAGCAAAAAAGGCCAATGTAAATCCTATAGAGATATATAAGATTGTTATTTCAGGAAACACGACGATGTTGCACTTGCTGTTAAATGTACAGTGCAAATCGTTGGGCTTGTTTCCGTTTACGCCGGTATTTACGAATATGGTGCGTACATATTCCTCCGAGTTATTTAAAAGCATAGAGGCTGAAAAAACCTCGGCCTTTAACTTCGAGGTAATAGTCTTGCCTGGTGTATCGGCCTATGTGGGCAGCGATATCACGGCGGGTATGCTGTTTTGTGGCGGGCTGGATGCCGGGAAGCCCTCGCTTTTGATTGACTTGGGTACAAATGGTGAGATCATGTTGTTTGGCCCTGATATAGCGTTGTGCACCTCGACAGCTGCGGGGCCCGCATTCGAGGGCGGTAATATCGAGCACGGCATGGCAGGCGTACCCGGCGCTATAACTAAGGTCAGATATGAAAACTCTAAATTTATAATCGAAACGATAGACGGAGAAAAGCCCATAGGTATTTGCGGTTCGGGTGTCATCAGCCTAGTGGCAGCGTTGATAGAAAACGGGATCATCGACGAAACGGGATTGATAGACGACGAGGTGTTTGACGATGATATACCGCTGACAGAGGGTGGCAGTGTAACATTTTCGCAGAAGGATGTCAGGGAATTACAGCTCGCCAAATCGGCCGTACGCGCAGGCATAGAGATATTGATCGCGGAGGCCGGGCTTACATTTGCTGATATCGAGCATGTATTTATCGCCGGGGGCTTCGGATTCGCGGTGGATATGGATAGCGCTGCGGCGATAGGCCTTGTGCCGGACGGCATGAAGGAAAAGGTTGTGGCTTTGGGCAACAGCTCACTCGGTGGGGCGGCTGCGGTGCTGTTGGATTGCGATAACGAGGATAACATCTCACGTATCGCAAGCGCGGCAAGGGAAATAAATCTGTCAAGCCATAAGGATTTCAACACGAAATTCATGGAATATATGTATTTCTAAATAAATGTGCTAATACAGGAGGGTTATTATGGGACAGATAACTGTCAATGCGGTAAATGACGCATTATGGGGCAATTGTGTTCAGATCAGTAATGGTATCGTAGAAATGCTCGTGACGGTCGATTACGGACCACGCGTGATCCATTTCGCGCGTGTAGGTATGGAAAACATGTTTTATCAGGATAAGGCTAAGTCTTATCTCGATAAGCCATTTGACTGCTATGACGATCAACAGATTTTATACGGCGGTCATAGGTTATGGATTGCTCCTGAGATAGTGCCGCGCTGCTATCACCCGGATAATAAGCCGGTAGAGTGGAAGCAGACCGAGGGTGGTATTTTATTTACCGCAGCGGTAGAAGAGGGTAGCAAAGTCCAGAAGGCAATGCTCATAAGCCTACAGGAGGATGAGCCGCTTGTTCATATTGAGCATAGCGTGAAGAACTATGGGCTCTGGGATATCGAGCTCGCGCCATGGTGTATCACGATGCTCGAAAAGGGCGGCAAGGAGATCATCCCCGTACCGCAAACAAAGTCCGGTCTGCTGCCTAACAGGAGCATCACACTCTGGGACTACAGCGAGATGAACGATTCACGCGTTTATTGGGGTAAGAAATATATCACAATGACGCAGGATGCCAACAAGCCAAACCCGTTTAAGCTCGGTATCAATAACGAGGACGGCTGGGCTGCTTATTTCAATAAGGGTCAGGTATTCGTAAAATATTTCGTGCCGTCACCGGACGGATTCTATCCGGACAATGGATGTTCGTTTGAGTCCTACACAAACGATGTGATGCTGGAATGCGAAAGCCTCGGTGAGTTTGTTTCCTTGGAGCCGGGTGAGACCTGCTATTACTCAGAGGAGTGGGAGCTGCACGAGGCCGCTGCCGCACCGTCAAATAACGAGGACGAGATAGAAAAGGTTATGAAGGGGATTATCGAATAATCCTAGTACAAATAAACGGTTGGGGTGGTTACTCATGTATAAGATAGAGCGTATATCAAATAAGCATATGTCGGACTGGATAT
>CAZUNC010000153.1:0-5571 GCA_964621475.1 uncultured Defluviitaleaceae bacterium
CAGGGTTATTACTACGCAAAGCCCATGCCGTTCGAGGAATTTGCACAGAAAGAACGATGAATAGATACAAACGATAATTCAAGGAGGTTTGTCTCATGAAGCACCTGATCCTGAATGCCGACGATTTCGGCGTATCTAAGGCACACAACGACGCGATTATCCATCTTTTGACCGAGCGCAAGATATCGTCTACTACACTGATACCGACCGCTCCCGCGTACCGACAGGCTATCGAATGGGCCGTCGCACATCCGCAATACCATGTCGGCTTGCATCTGACCTTCACGAGCGAGTGGTTTGATCCGGCTTACCGTTGGGGTTCACTCACACATGCCGCATCGATCGATACCGAACTGTGTAATACGATGCCTAAAGACATCCCAACGTTTGAAAAAAACGCTACGGACGAGGAAGTCGCCTCCGAGATAAAGGCACAATTCGCAAGGCTCGAAAACGACGGGCATAAAATATCCCATGTGGATAACCACATGGGCAGTATATACGGTCTCGCGACCGGGCGGATGCTGTTACCTTATGTGTTTGAGGAGTGTATAAAACGCGGCGTGGGCTTCCGTTTGCCTAAAATCGCGTACTGCGAATACCCGGGGCAGCCCTCAGTCGCACCTATGCCGGACGGTGTAAAGGAATTCTGTGCAAAGAATGGGATATTTATTCCGGATTACTTGCTCTATCACGATTTCTCGGACAAATTCGGCGAATCCTACGAGGATTTCAAAGCTATGCTAATCGATAAGCTCTCACGCCTCGAGGAAGGTTATGTCTATGAAACCTTTATTCACCCAGCGATGGATTGTGACGAGATCAGGCTCGTCACCGACACCTGGCAAAAGCGTGTCTGGGAATATCAGATCATGTTCGATCCGGATATCGACAAGGCATTAAATGATTTCGACATACAGCTGATTACATATGAGGATGCTGCGGGGATGAGATAGCCCTTCTAGTATCCCTTCCTGAACCCCGTCATCGTCGCAGTCGCGACATGCGTATCGAGGTCATCACTCACGCGTATGATAAAGAAACAAGTGCTGCGACCGGACTTTACGCACTCGGCTTCTGCGTAGAGTGTTTGTCCCTTTGCAGTCGCGTGATAGGTGATCTGGCTCGTCAGGCCCACAGTCGACATATTATCGACATTTGATGCGACCGCGAACGTAAAGTCCGCTAATGTAAAGATAGCGCCACCCATTACCGTACCCATCGCGTTCAGATGTTTTTCTGTTATCCTAAGGCTGCACCGAGCGTAATTCGGTGCAGCCTCTTCTATACAGATGCCTGTTACCTCCGTTGCATAACGGTCCTTCTGAAACACAGCCCTTATATCATCCAAGTTCATATTGTCCCTCTTTTCATAACGCGGCAATAGCCCTAGCGATTACACGTGTGCCCATGTATATATTGCCATCCCTTGATTGTGCGGTCTCATCGTTTGATCTGCAGGTGACATTGACCTCACCGGTCGCGCCTCGCCGCTCGGCCTCCTCTAACGCACCGCGCTTGGCCTCATCTTTTGCAAACTCCATCGCCTCGATTAATGATTCAAATGTCCGCGTCTGTGTATATCCGAATACGGTATACCCCGTTATACCACCCGCATTCGTCTCGGGCTCGATCTCGACTGTGTACTCGACCGTTACATTACCGACTACCGCTCCGAGCGCGTTTGCAACCTCGAAATATTTCGGGATCACCGCCTCTGTGCCGAGCATCTTCGCGACATCCTTTAAGAAGATATGTATAGGCGCACCGATACCCACGAGCGAAAAATCAGTCGCAAACATCATCGACAGCATAGCGTCCGACGCGCCACTGGCAGATTTGGAAGCCTCGTAGGCCTCTGCGATAAACTGCTTGACCTCCTGTGATATCCCATTGCGCTTATAACGTTTTACCTTATTCTCGAGCAAGGCTGAGACGATCGTCATATACAGACGCTTCTTCATCTCGTCATAAATCTGATCGCATAGTTCGTCTACGGTCAAACCGAGGTTCGCTGCGACGAAGTGTGCCGCCAGCTTTGAGGCCTCCGCACTATATCGCGTGAAATCCCCTTTAATATGCATAATATCCGTAGGTGTCAGTCCGCATACCTGGATGATACCTTCTTTTATGAGGCGTGTAACATTCAGGTTATAGATGTCCTTACCCTTTACAGCCGCTGCGGCATCACGCAGTATCAATGGACCATCTTTTAGCGCCACACACAGTGCACGTTCGTCCTCGGTGTAACGTGAAGCTATACGTTCATCCGTTAATACATCCTTTATAAGTATAAAATGCTCATGCAGGAACTTCGTATGTGCAAGAATCTGGTCGTTGAGACGTTTTAAATTTTCTGTGATATATGGGTATTTTTGCGCAGCTATACACAGTGGCATCACCCTGTAGTCCTCTAAAATAAGTTTCCTATCCGCGTAATGCACGGCGCTGTCGCCGCCTAATCCTACGGTCTTGATATATAATCCGTTTACAAAGGTCTTCCACTTACCGATGCTTACGCCATCCATGACTCGCACAGGCTCGTCGTTACATACGATCGCAATATCCGTCGTCGTTCCGCCCATGTCTACCACAACGGTGTTACGTGCATTTGAATGTGGCTCTGTTCCCGCAGTGAGCCACGCACCACCGATTACGCTCGCGGCGGGTCCGCACAGCAGGGTCTCGACAGGTCTCAGCATTGCGAAATCCTCTGACATCAGTGTACCGTCGCTGCGGACGATCACGACCTCTGCGTTGATGCGACGTTTATTGAGAGCGGTCTTTATGGCTGTTACGAATTCTTTGATGACAGGGAACAGTCGCGCGTTCAGTAATGTGCTCGCGCCGCGCTGCAGGCAGTTCAGCTCACTGGAGAGCTCATGCCCGCATATCACAGGCATGTCATGATGACGCTCAAATATCTGTTTTGCTTTCTTTTCTACGCTCGCGCTGTTCTTCATAGCGTTCATCTCTATAATGCCCGCTCCATCCAAGCCCTCGAACTCCGTCTTGACCGCCGCCTCAAACACATCCCAATCCGGCTCACGCTCCGATTTCCCGGAAAATGCTGTATAGCTATCCTGAATATATATCTGGTCGGCGGGAGATAGTCCGTATTTCTGACCTGATTCGTTTATGACATTCGCGTCGCCTCCAAAGAATACGAGCTTTGCATTACCTCCGCGATCCTCTACACATGCATTAGTCGCGAGTGTCGTTGAGAGTGAGATGAGCTGCGTCTTGCGCAACATTTCCTCGGGTAATGCATCGAGTGCCTCCAAAATCCCCACCGAGAGATCGGCTTTTGTTGTGAGCGCTTTGGATACGGCTAATATCTCCCTTGCTGCGAAATCATAAATGACCGCGTCTGTGTATGTGCCACCTGTGTCGATACCCAAAGCGATCTTGCTGATTGATTTATTTTCCATGATTGCTTATCCCCTTATGTCAGTCTATCAATTCTCTCGGTATCTCCTTCAAGAAGCGTGACGGGCTGTTATAGTTGCGTGAACCATAGAGAATGCGTGAGCTCGCGTGTGTAAGCACGACCTCTTCCTCGGCGCGTGTGATCCCCACGTAGCAGAGGCGACGCTCCTCCTCCATATCCTTTGGTGAGGTGCTCGTAATCGCCCTATATCCTGGAAATAACCCGTCCTCCATCCCGGCTATGAATACACATGGGAACTCAAGACCCTTCGCACTGTGCATCGTCATCATCAGCACGCTGTCCTCACCCTCGACATAGTTATCGATATCGGCTACGAGTGCAACATCTTCTAAGAATCCGGCCAGACTGCCACTCACCGCACGTACATCTTCATCGGGATCGGCACCCGCCAAGTCGTTGTCCTCTTCGCTGACTATACTCACGCTGTTGTTTTCGTATTCGACGGCTTTTGCGATCAGCTGGTTGATGTTGTCTATCCGGTTCATGGCTTGCTCAGAGCCTTCTTTGTATAACGATATGTTATATTCCGTTTCTTCTATGACCTTGTTGATGATATCCGTTACCTTGTTTTCCTTAGCGTAAGCACTCAATCCGTCCATGAGTGTAACAAACTCCGCGACGCGCTTGTTGTCCGATTTGCGCATTGCAGACGAAAACGGTATCTGCTCAGCCGAAGAGATCTCTGATATCTTACCTATTGTAGTATTACCGATGCCTCGACGAGGCGTATTGATGATGCGCATATATGAGATATCGTCATTCGGGTTATATAATGCCTTCAGATACGCCAGAATATCCTTGATCTCCATGCGTTCGTAGAAGCGTACGCCACCAAAGAGCCTATACGGTATCGATCGCCTAACCATCTCGTCCTCAAGCGAACGCGACTGCGCGTTATTTCGAAATAATACCGCGTATTCGTGATAATTGCGGCCATTTCTGACGCCCTCCTTGATACGGTGCGCTATGTACGCGGCCTCTAAGCGCTCGTCCTCGGCCTTATATACCTCGAGGGTCTTACCAGTATCGTTATCGGTCCAGAGCTTCTTGCGTTTGCGGCTCTTGTTGCGTTCGATGACCGCATTCGCGGCAGCCAATATGTTCTTTGTGCTGCGATAATTCTGCTCGAGCTTTATGACTGTGGCATCCGGAAAATCCTTCTGGAAGTCCAATATATTCTTTATATTCGCACCGCGCCAACCGTATATACTCTGGTCGTCGTCACCGACCACACATAGGTTGCGATATTTCGCAGAGAGGTATTGTACGAGTCTGTATTGCGCGGTATTTGTATCCTGATATTCGTCCACTGAGATGTAACGGAAACGATCCTGATATCGCTCCAGTACCTCTGGGAACTTTGCAAACAGCTCAACAGTCTTGAAGATGATGTCGTCAAAGTCCAGTGCGTTGTTACGCATCAGTGTGTCTTGATACGCCTTATAAATCTTTGCGACGACCTTTAACTTAAAATCTTCTCCGACCTCACGCATGTAGTTCAATGGCCCTACGAGCTCGTCCTTCTGCGTGCCGATCGTATGCAAGACGCTTTTCGCTGGATAATTTTTCTCGTTTACATTCATTTCCTTTATGCATTTGTGAACGAGCTTTTCGGCGTCGTCTGCGTCAAAGATCGTAAAGCTACGATCGTATCCAAGATAGTGTATGTCTCGCCGCAGTATGCGTACGCAGAGCGAATGGAACGTGCTGACCCAGACCTGATGTCCCGTAGGGGTCAGGTCATCAACGCGGCTACGCATCTCGCGAGCGGCTTTGTTGGTAAATGTGATCGCAAGGATGTGAAATGGCTCTGTCACGCTGTCTATAAGACGTGCGATACGGTGCGTGATTACTCGAGTCTTGCCCGAGCCCGCGCCTGCGAGTATCAGTAGTGGTCCATCGGTGCATTCTACGGCTTGTTGTTGCATGGGATTTAACATATTGCCTCCTAAGTTCGTAAAGAGTGTTCGTTTGGAAAAGATTATTCATTGCGGCACCCTCAGCTTGTGTAATACAATATCCGCATCAGCTGGATCGTGAGCGCATTTGCGCGAGGGGGATAAAATATGCTTAAAACAAAAACAATCAGCGTCCGGAAGGAAGTACCGGACGCCGTTATC
>CAZUNC010000154.1:0-5567 GCA_964621475.1 uncultured Defluviitaleaceae bacterium
CATAAGAAATATACAATGAATTGTCGTTTTTTGTCAAATTCTATCTGTCGACAAAAGATTCATCTGCCACAGTATTGTTTGAGGGATTGAACATATTTTCGGTAATCGTGGATGCTCACACCGGGTGGCGTCTGATGATCCACTGATGGAATATAACGTCCGGAGCGCATCGCAGGCAGCAGTCGTTCAAACTCTGTTTTAATTGCATCATCACCCAAATGCATGATGGTTTTATCAAATCCGCCTATCATGATCCATTCCGGATATCTCTGTCTGATAACGTTTACATCGACACCGGCCATGCGCTCAAGCGGTAAGATGCCTTCAATGCCCGCCTCCATAAACCACGGTATCAGCTCAGTGATATCACCGTCCGAATCGATCAAAACCTTTGTACCCTGAGTCTTGATCGCAGGTGTCACACGTTTATAGAACGGCAGCATAAACCTGTCATAAAGGTCCTTCGAGATCATCGGGCCGTGATTGTATGACATGTCCTCTGCAAAGGTCATGAATTCCGGTGTCAGCACATCATAGACACATTCGAGACATTTAAGATGATAGCTCGCGAGCCTGTCGTTGATCTCAAGCATCAGTTCGGGCTCATCATAGAATGCATATAAATGTTCCTCAATACCGAATAGCGTACGCGGAAACCAAAAGAATCCCTCAAGGGAATACCAAACCACCGATTCCCCGCTATCATGACGTTGTTTACAGGCCTTTAACTGCTCACGAAGCTCGAAGATATTTCGCTCCGGGAATAGATGCGGTTCTATGTATTGTCTGTATGCCTGCTCACCGTTAAACAAACCTGCGCCATGATGCTGTGATGCAGGCAGATTTCCATCATTATTGGACCACCAAAACTGCTCATGCATATCGAGCCCGAAATACTTATACAGTTCATATTTATCCGTTGGGCACGTGGTATCCTCGACGCGCCAGCGATCGATCGTCTTGTCCCACCATGTTGCCCATTCAATACAAGGCAGCCTATCTACAGGCTGTCCGTTTAGTACAGAAATAAAACGCTCCTTATTAGTCAAAACTACTCCCCCTTTATATCCTTACGATCTTTGCACGCAACACATTTACTATTTACATTTTATGGTGAATATGCCACAATGTATGCAATGCAATGACACATAGTGGCACTGGAGGGACCTTTCATGGCAAGGAACAAGCCGTCACAGCTTGGCTATTTAATGGATTTATTGGGCATATCGGCCGCCGAGCTCGCCGAATATCTAAAAACCGACAGGACAAACGTGAGCAAATGGAAAACAGGCACGCGCCCGTTTTCACGTACATCAAGCTACTACGAACGGGTTGTACGTTACCTGATAGAAAAAAATACCGACCTGGTCGGCGGTGTGCTGCAGGATTTCTTTAAGTCGATATATAAAGACGATATA
Source organism: uncultured Defluviitaleaceae bacterium (assembly GCA_964621475.1). Classification (GTDB taxonomy): domain Bacteria; phylum Bacillota; class Clostridia; order Lachnospirales; family WQUN01; genus CAYURR01. Next base: position 1,419 of record CAZUNC010000154.1, read on the forward strand.
ACCGATCAAGACAATTACATACCCATCTGTATCAGACGCTTCCTGAACAACTCCGAGGTTGCCGAAGCCGCAAAGGCTATTTTAAACGATTCAAACGATTATCTATACAGCGCGTCATTTACCGTATATCGCGGTGCGAACGGCAGACAGGCTGCATTTATGCGTATGCTGGACATTGCCGATGCCCAACCCGAACCCTGCGAGATACATATACTCGAGATCGACCAGTTTGAATGGGCGATACAGGATATGAGCTTCTTTAATACGATGATCGATCGCCTCAAGAAACTGCTAAATGACGGACATAAAATAAAAATCATCCATCTGTATGCAAAGAACTACCGTGGATATAGCATGGTGTTAAGGCAGTTCAGCGCGTTGATATTTCATAAGAATATCAAGCAGTATATCCTTTCATACGAGTACTCAAAAAGTCTTGCGTTTTGTATCTTTACTATCAAGGATAAGCTGCTCATAAAGGGCACCGGTATGCGCTCGTCTTTAAAGGAATTGTATACGTCGATGTTTACGGATAGGCTTACGATCAACCATATGTCGACTGTGTTTGATGAGTGCCTTAATGTCGTAAAGCCTATTTCTATCGCAGAGAAGACGGCCGATATCAACAGGACCATAAAAATAATCGAACAGAACGCAAACAACGAGCCGATGTATTTCTCCGGTGCCATGGTCAGCATCATGACGATGAGTCACGAGCTGATGACGGAGATATTGGATCAAAATAACCTGCCCGCAGTCGAGCGCATCAGTTGCATTAAGTCTCGTAACACCCTGCTAAACCTCTTTAAAACCTCCGAAGGAAACACTACCGGCGGCCAGTTCTTTTCCGAGGTGTCCTTAAAGGAACCTCTCGTATATGACAAGATCGTGCATTATGGCATGTCTTCGTTTACGAGTGTACCCGTCATCGTGAGTAGGGATCAATACCTCAGACACTTGAACGACACAGCCGACTTCATCGAAACACACAGACAGTTTAATATAGCACTAAACCACGTGGTTCGTGATTATGATACACTGGCTTTCGGCTGGTTTAAGAAGAACACCTGGGCCCTCGCGGGCAATAAAAAGTTAGACGGCAGCGAGAACAAGTTAATGTTCTTTGAGGATCAGACATTGATAAATCAATTCACCGATGCGTATGATGAAATATATGCGAATACACCCAGTGAGTATAAGGATCATGGATATGTAGCAGATATACTTCGAAGAATCGCCCGAAGCGGAAGATAAGCCACAGCCAATAATCATCAATATCAAAGGAGACACTATGACTACTCAGCTATATGAAAACGATACAAGAGATTTCCAGCTTGAATATGACTTTTCATTAATTAATTGGACTGCATAGGGTATTTCGGTTATACAATCCACGCCGACATAACATATTTACATTCTTACAATATTATTGATATATATGTATATAATTATATCGGAGGTGTTATATTGCTGATAAAGCCCTCTACAGCATTAAGAAACGAATACAACGAAATATCATCGCTATGTAAGCAAAAAATGCAGCCGGTTTTCCTTACAAAAAACGGCGAAGGCGATTTAGTAGTTATGAGCATTGAAGCCTATAGTTACCGCGAGGAGATGCTCGATCTGAGAGAGAAACTCCTCAATGCTGAAGTAAAACGGTATACCGGTGAAAAGAGCTATTCTATAGATGAAGTAAGCGCGCGATTGCGGGGGCTTATCAATGGAACAGTATAACGTTAGATTTTTACAATCAGCATTAGATGATTTAGAAGAGATCGTACTGTATATATCGAAAGATTCAGTAAACAGCGCCTTGAAAATGCATGACAAATTTATAGCTGCTTCAAAAAAACTCGAGTCATTTCCAAAGGCTGGGTCCCTCGTCTACGACAGAAAAACTCTTTGACCGTTCTGAAAAAAGTTAAAAACACAACAGGTGGCTGCGAAGGTGCAATTCCATTGGTTTTGCACCTCCGCAGCCCCTTTTTATTCCCTCAACTCAACTTCATCCGGCTATATCTTCATCGCAGCCTTGAACACATACTGTCCGGACTTCAATGCCACTTGTGACTTACCGTCATCGAGCACAAAGTTTGACGGAGATATCAACCAACCCTTGACACCCTCGGGTACCTCGACATCCATGACTACTGTGCCGTCCGCGTTACGCTTCCAATGCGTCGAGACCTTACCGTTTGGCATGATGTGATGTGCCTTTGCGTAATCCAATTTTTCAATAAACGACGGAGTGATATTTAATGTATCTGTCCCAAGGCCGAGCGGGTTCACAACGATACCTGCGATGCGCTTGATAAAGAACGCGCTGATGTCGCCAAAGAAATGGTGGTTCATCGACCACGGCTCAGCGCTTTCGGGCCAGAATGCCTCCCAGAGTGTCGTGGCACCGCGTTTTACCCAGTTGCCGTATGACGGGTAGTCTTCACGCGTGATCATCTCATACGCAAGATCCGCATAACCGAATTCCGCGAGCACATGGAAGATCACGCGCGCACCGAGTATGCCCGTGTCCATATGTCCGTTCTCACGCTCAATGAGCTTCAACAGTACCTCAAATGCCTCTTGACGCTCACCAGCGTCGAACACATTATAGAAGATCGCCATGGCCTGTGAGGTCTGGCAATTACCCGCGGCCACGCAACCGTTTAACAGATGCTTACGTATCGCCGCGCGCAGACCATCCGCAACATCCTGCGCAAATGCCTTGCGGTGCTCCATGCCCAATTCGCCGAAGATATATGCGGCCTTTTGACAGATGTCCATCGAGATCACGCTGTCGGTAAACTCTAACGGAGACTTATAATCATCCGCGCCGCGATCTGGCGGGCACCAGTCGCCGAGCCCTATAGCGATCAACCCGTTTGCGTCCGCGCGCTCGGTCAGGTAGCTGATATATTTCACGATCGCGTTTGCACTGTCCTTGAGGATCTGCTTATCTCCGCTATAGAGATATTGGAAATACGGTATATATGTTAGCACACAGTCCCAAGCGGGTCCGTTACCCCACGCGAAGCCCCAGCCTCCGGTCGGTACGATACCGGGCAACGCGCCGCGTTTATCCTGTGATGCGCAGATATGCTTCATCCAGAACGCGTAGCTCTTTTCTGCATAGAGGTTCAACAGTGTATGTTCAGATGAAAGCGCTGCGTCGCCTGTCCAGCCGTTCTTTTCACGGTGCGGGCAGTCGGTCGGGAAATAGTAGAAGTTAGATAGCGTCGAACGCCTCGTGAACAGTTGCAGCTTGTTTGCCATATCGTCCGAGCATTCGAAGTTGCCCTTTTCTTTTATATCCGAATTCATCTCAAGATAGGTCAAGAGCTCCGGGTTTGCCTGATCAGCTGTGATGCCCTGCACAAACGCATATCGGAAGCCATGATATGTAAACCTCGGGATGTATTTGGCCTTACCGCCCGCGCAGATGTATACATCCTTATGCGTAAAGCCCTCAGGCAGGAATCTGTTGATATTCGGATCCGGTGAACCGTCGGCCAAGAGGCCCTCGGCGTGTATGATCGATATCGTCTGGTCGGTCGTACCATCGATAACCATTCTGCATACGCCGGCTGTGTTGATCCCGAAATCATATATATATCCATCGGCATACGTGGTTATGCTCACTGGCTCGATCTCGTTTGTGATCACAATCGGATCCGTGTCCGCAAGCATACGAACGCCACGCGGCATCTCGGCGTTAATAGCGTTTTCCCAGCCCGCATCATCAAAGCCCGGCTTGTTCCAGCCGTCTACAGCCGCTTCAAGCCGCGCGTCGTAATGCTCGCCCGAGCGCAAATCGTTAAAGATAATCGGCGAGTTCGCGGTCTTAAAACTTGTGTCCGATGTGAGCAACACCTCGCCGTCGCATTCGATACCCAGCGCTAATTTCGGCGCGGAACGGAACTTGGCCTTTTCAAAGTCCCAGACATACCCGCCCGGGCAATCCTGCATACCGTTTCCGAGTATTACACCCACAACGTTTTCACCGGTGGTCAGTAGGTCCGCGATATCGTATTCGTCGAAGCAAACGATATCGTCAGAGTTGCTGATATATGGCGGCAGCTCACCCTTTACACGGCGTACCCCGTTTATGTACAGGTCGTAGAAGCCGAGGCCGCAGATCGAAAGCACTGC
>CAZUNC010000155.1:0-5538 GCA_964621475.1 uncultured Defluviitaleaceae bacterium
ACGATGAGCGACATGACCATCTTTATTACGATCATATCAAAGTACGAGATACACAAGATGAAGGAACTGTTACGAGACAACGACCCCAAGGCGTTTTATATATTCCTCGAGGGTGCGAATGTCAGCGGTAATTTTGAAAAGAGATTATAAGGAGGAAGCGCTATGTCCGCAATACCTGAGATCATCCGCGCAGAAGAGAACAACACACTGAGCTTCGGCGACTACACAACCGCCGAAAAGAAAAAGGTCAGCGACTTTGAATTCATGGGAGACGTGTACAAGGTAAAGACGCATAACGCAGTCACACGTCTCGAAAAAAACGACAGACTGTTACTCGAATGCGTGCCCGGGGCCACGATCCATCATCTGTCCGTCACCGAACACCGTGTGGAATTTTCTGCCGAGGGCCACGACAGCACATCACTGACATTGGAAATGGAACCCGTAAAGGAATACAAGATATTCATAGACGGTGTAAACATCGGCAGCATGAAATCAACACTCGCCGGCAAGATCAGCTTCGCTGCCGATCTAACCGCTACAGCATGTGACATCCGCGTCGAGAAGAAGAATTAGTAATGGCAAAGGATCGCACACTCTATGTCTGCCGCTCCTGCGAATACGAAACCGGAAAGTGGCTTGGCAAATGTCCGAGTTGCGGCGGATTCAGTACATTCGATGAGCGGACGGTCGTTGCCGCACCTACACCGTCATCGGCACGCAGATCGGGCACCGCACAACGAACACCCGGTGTCGGCTTACCGACAGGAACGCGTAAGGCGTTAAAGCTCTCCGAGATCGATGCCATGGGTGATATACGCATATCCACGGGCATCGGGGAATTTGACAATGTCTTAAGCGGCGGTATCGTGAACGGTTCGCTCGTACTCGTGGGCGGCGATCCCGGTATCGGCAAGTCCACGTTGTTGTTACAGATTTGTAAGCATATGGGCGAAGCCAACAAAAGGGTTTTATATGTCTCTGGAGAGGAGAGCATGGCGCAATTAAAAATGCGCGCCGAACGCCTCCAGGTATCCACGGACAATCTCTTTATCATATCCTCCACCGACATGCAGACGGTGGAGGATGTTATTTCATACGGTTGCGGCGATGTCTCAGCCGCTGTTGGCGTGCAATCGAAATTCGATGTAGTGATCATCGATTCGATACAGACGATGTTTGAGCCCGAGATCGCATCCGCGCAGGGTAGTGTCTCTCAGGTAAGGGAATGCACACAACGCCTGATGTATTTGGCAAAATCCCAAAATGTCCCGATATTCATCGTCGGGCATGTTACAAAGGATGGTCAGATCGCGGGGCCGCGTATACTCGAGCATATGGTGGACACGGTGCTGTACTTTGAGGGCGAGCGTTACGACGATTACAGGATCATTCGGGCGGTCAAGAACCGTTTCGGTGCGACTAATGAAATCGGCGTATTTGAAATGCGCCGCGAGGGTCTCGCAGAGATACCGAACCCATCGCAGTACATGCTATCCGGTCGCCCCAAGAATGTACCGGGCTCGGTCATCACATGCAGCATGGAGGGTTCACGGCCCATATTGGCAGAGGTGCAGGCATTATGCAGTCGCACGAGCTTTGGCACACCGCGCCGTACGGCCACCGGCTTGGATTACAACCGTGTGATCATGTTGCTCGCGGTATTGGAAAAGCGCGCCGGGCTTAAGCTCTCGGAGTTTGACAGCTATGTAAACATAGCCGGGGGTATGAAGATTTATGAGCCCTCAGCGGATGTGGCAATCATAGGCGCGGTCGCATCCTCGTATGCAAATACCGCGGTCGATCCGGGGCTGTGCATGTTTGGCGAGGTCGGGCTCACGGGTGAGCTGCGCTCCGCGAACCATCTTGAGAAGCGCCTTACGGAAGCGCGCAAATTAGGCTTCACGCAATGTATCATACCAAAGGCAAACAGGATCAAAAACTTTGAGGGGGTGAGGGTCTTCGGAGCAGCCAATGTCGCAGAACTACTCAGATTGATCGGATTAAAGTAGGCATAGGTGTGATGAGGAAAGGAAAGGTTATGATTGAACTAAGAGACATTCGAAAGACCTTTAAGGTTTCTAAGCGCAACGCGGGTTTCGGAGAGGCCATGAAGGCGATGTTTAAGCGCGAATATACATATGTACACGCGCTGGACGGTATCAGTTTTACGATCAACGACGGCGAGATGGTTGGTTACATAGGCCCGAACGGCGCGGGCAAGAGCAGCACAATCAAGGTTATGAGCGGGGTATTGACACCGGATGGAGGCACCTGCCGCATAAACAACAGAACCCCTTGGCAGGATCGCATCAACCACGTACGCGAGATTGGGGTTGTATTCGGGCAAAGGTCGCAGTTATGGTGGGATGTGCCTGTAATAGACTCGTTTGAGCTAATACGGGACATCTATAAAGTAGATAATAATGAATATAAACAATCCTTGGATATGCTCGTGTCTATGTTAGACATCGCGGAGACCGTACGCACGCCCGCGAGGCAACTAAGCCTCGGACAGCGGATGCGCTGCGAGATAGCGGCTTCGTTGCTACATAATCCGAGGATTTTGTTTTTGGATGAGCCGACCATAGGGCTCGATGCGGTCTCAAAGATCGCGGTGCGGCATTTCATCCGCAAGCTAAATGCCGAACGCAAAACCACTGTAATACTCACGACACACGACATGCAGGACATCGAGGCCCTCACGGAGCGTATCCTGCTGATAGGTAAGGGTAAAATCCTATTGGACGGCAGCCTGTCCGAGCTTAAGCGCCGCAACGCAGAGCGTCAACATGGGTCACGCCGTACCCTCATGGTAGATTTTACAGAAGGGTCCGTAGTTGATGGCAGCGTGGATATCCCGCTCACACCCGGCCTTTCTATTGCAAAACGCATGGAGGGGCGTATCGAGTTTTCAGTCGATACGGAACATCTGTCTGTATCCGATGCGATTGCATTCCTGTCCAATCACCTGGACCTCATGGATGTATCGGTGATCCCGCCGTCGGTTGAGGAGATGGTGGTCTCGCTATATAAGGAGTACGAGCTATGAGGCGCTTGCGCACATATCTGTCCGTGTTCCGCATACGCTTCATCCACAGCCTCCAATACCGCGCGGCCGCATATGCGGGCGTAGCTACACAATTCGCATGGGGCGGCATGACCCTGCTGATGTTCTGGGCGTTCTATAAGGACTCGTTCGGCGCAAATGGAACAGGCGGCGCGCCGACGAGTATCATGGGTGGTTTTCCGATGGACTTTGCACAGCTCTCGAGCTATATATGGCTTCAACAGGCTTTGCTGTCGTTGTTCATGGGATGGAGCTTTGACAACAGCATCTTCGATGACATCACTCATGGCAATATAGCTTACGAGCTCTGCAGGCCATTTGACCTGTACTCAATCTGGTTTACAAAGAACATGGCTACACGTTGTTCACGGGCTCTGCTGCGTTGTTTGCCCATATTTGCAATAGCCGTGTTTCTGCCCTACCCGTTTGCGTTATCCGCTCCGGTGTCGCTCACCGCATTCGGATTGTTTTTATTGTCAGGTCTTTTGGGCTTTCTGCTCATGATCAGTTTTGTAATGTTAATCTACATCTGCGCGTTCTATACGCTGTCCCCGGGGGGTATCCGTATCCTCGCCACCTCCGCGATTGATTTCCTCTCCGGTATGATCATCCCGCTGCCGTTCTTTCCCCAAAAACTTGGTCTTGTGATATCACTGCTGCCTTTTGCGTCCATGCAAAATACCCCGTTGATGATCTATAACGGTTTCTTGAGCGGCCCCTCTATTACACGCGGGTTGCTGCTGCAGGGTATTTGGCTTCTTGTTTTGATCGGAGGCGGGCGTTTACTTATGCACAACGCACTCAAGCGCGTCGTCGTGCAAGGGGGTTGAACATGGGCCTGTATATAAAATACGCCGCAATGATATTGCGTTCCCAGATGCAGTACCGGGCTTCGTTTATCATGACGGCGATAGGACAATTCCTTGTTTCGTTCTCTGTGTTTTTAGGCATTTACTTCATGCTGCAGCGTTTTAATGCCATACAAGGCTTTACCTACAGCGAGGTGCTGCTGTGCTTTGGCATTATGCTGGCCGCCTTTTCATTAGCCGAATGCTTTGTGCGCGGATTCGACGCATTCGGAGGTATCATATCCAACGGTGAATTCGACCGTATACTTGTACGTCCGCGAAACGAGATCCTGCAGGTACTCGGCTCGCGTATCGAATTTACGCGCGTAGGCCGTTTGTTGCAGGCTGTGCTCGTGCTTGTATACGCGGTAAGTAACGCCGGTATCTTCTGGAGCTTTGACAAGGTTGTTACGGTCGTTTTGATGCTCATCGGCGGGGTTACGGTGTTCTCGGGGCTATTTATTATCTACGCGTCGATCTGCTTCTTTACGACCGAGGGCCTCGAGTTCATGAACATCCTCACGGACGGCAGCCGTGAGTTCGGCAAATACCCACTCTCAATCTACGGTGACGGGTTGTTAAAATTCTATACCTATGTAGTACCGATCGCGTTGTTTCAATATTATCCGTTTTTGTTTCTTACCGGGCGATCAGAGAATGTTTTATACATGTTCCTGCCACTCTCGGGATTTGTATTTATGCTGCCGTGTTTAATGTTCTGGCGGTTTGGCATTCGGCATTACCGGTCTACGGGGTCGTGAGGCAATCAGCTTCGTCGCGATTTAGGGGTTGTGCTCTTCTTGCCGCTCACAAATTTTAGTTCCCTGTTGATCTCCGTATAGCTCCGCCAACGCTCACGGGGCAGTTCACCGCTTTCGAGCGCGGCTTTAATCGCACAGCCCGGTTCGGTATTATGCTTGCAGTCTGAAAATCTGCACAAGCCAAGATACCGCTCCACATCCGTGAATGCCGCGCTCAAGCCCTCTTGGGCTTCCCACATGCCCAGCTCACGCATCCCCGGCGTGTCTATGATCATAACCTCCGACTTTAACATCACCAGCTGGCGATGCGTCGTTGTGTGCCGACCACGCCCGTCGACCTCACGGATAGTATTTACAGCCATGATCTCCTCACCCGCGAGTGCGTTTACGAGGCTTGACTTCCCGACACCGGACGAGCCCAGAAATACAACAGTTGCACGCGGATATAAATATGCTGCGAGCGTATCAAGCCCAAGACCTGTATGCGCGCTGACCGCGATCACATTCACATCTGCTGCAAACGCTTTCACCGCGTCCAATTGACCTTGAAAATCCGAAACCAGGTCCGCCTTTGTGAGCAATACAACAGGCATAGCACCCGACTGCATAGCCAATGTCAGATAGCGTTCTAATCGCTTCTGATTAAAGTCTTGATTGAGCGACTGCATGATGAACACATAATCGAAATTTGCCGCCACGACCTGTTCAATGACCGTTTTGACATAACCGACCTTGTGACCGGAGAAATCATTACGCGCGAACTTGGATTTACGTTCGAGCGTTTTTATTATTCGGCTGTCACCATTACGGTTATATTCAATCAACACAAAATCCCCGGTAGTTGGAAACGCTTCCTCAT
>CAZUNC010000156.1:0-5512 GCA_964621475.1 uncultured Defluviitaleaceae bacterium
ATCCTCACCTTTGTAATTTAATCGAAAATCCTTTAACTTCATCTGTACATAGCTGTTACCGTTGTATTCGTTCACATCTATCGTAAAGACCATGTCCATCAGAAAATTCGCGGTACGCAGTACGCCCGCGAGTATCTTTTCACATTCGTATGCGTCGAATAACTTAGTTATCTCGGCGCGAAATTTCTCGTTTAAGCCGAAACCGATCGCACGTACCTGACGCGCATCGATGGTCTCGAACGTCAATATCATCGTGTTCTTTTCCTCGATGAGCTTAAGCTGTGTAGGTTTCAGGCCTTTTATGCCGAACAACGGCTCGGGGTTGTCCTTGCCGTATGGCGCGAGCGCGGAGAGCTCCCTTGCCAGCTCATATGTAACCATTTCAAGCCTGAGCGCGTAATCGATCCGATACACCTTCACAAAATCCTGTTCGGTCAATGTGCAGGCCTCGTTTAAGCGGCGCTTAAGGATAGGGATGTTTTCGCGCTTGAGTGTGACCCCCGCAGCCATAGCATGTCCGCCGAAACGCTCAAACAGGTCGCGCATTGCATACAGCGACTCGAAGATGTTGTAGCCCTCGATTGAACGCGCCGATCCTTTTACGAGGTTTGCGCCCAATCCGTCACCGTCTGTAAGTAAGATCACGGGCTTATTGTAGGTATCCTTTATGCGGCCCGCAACGATGCCAACGATGCTCTCGTGCACCTCATGCCTATAAATCACGAGCACCTTATCTGCTGTCTCTGTGGAATCCTCGAGCGCAGAGCGGATCGCATCGGCGGAGGCTGTGGTCATAGCCTTGCGTTCCTCATTGAGCGCGGCCAGTGATGCGGCCAGCTCGTTTGCGCGGTGCTCGTTGTCTGCGAGCAGAAGTTCGACGGCCTTTGACGCGTGCTCGAGTCGTCCGGAGGCATTGAGCATCGGCCCGATGATAAAGCCGACCTCAAATGCGGTGATCTCGCGTTCGGTAATGCCACGCGCAGCCATGATCGCATATAGCCCCATGTTTATTTGTTTGTCTTTATTGAGCTTGTCCAAGCCGCATTTGACGATCACTCGATTTTCGTCCAACAGCGGGGCCATGTCGCAGACCGTCGCAAGTGCTGCGAGCACCAGAAACTCATCTCGTTCGTGAAACTCCATATGCGCGATCGCATAGAGTGCCTCCGCAAAGCGGTACGCAAGCCCCGCTGCGCAGAGGTCCTTGAAGCGGTACGCGCATTTATTTTGCTTCGGGTCTATGATGAAATCTGCTTTTGGTAGCACGTTTACGCGGTTGCCGTTCGCGTCCTCTATATATCCGGGCTCGTGATGATCAAGCACGATCAGCTTCATGCCGAGTTCCTTCGCAAGGTCGGCCTCGGTGAGCGCAGAGATGCCGTTGTCACAGGTGATGATCAGGTCGATATCCATCTGCTTCAGACGCGTGATAGCGGAGGCGTTCAGGCCATAACCCTCCTCCTCGCGGTGGGGTATGTAATAGATGCAGTCCGCGCCGTATTTCAACAATGCCTTATACAAAATGCAGACGGAGGTCACGCCGTCCACATCATAGTCGCCATATACGGCAATGCGTTCCTTGCGTGCGACAGCAGACATCACGCATCGTATCGCACCGTCGAGGCCTTTGAGCAAGTAGTAGGATTGCAGCTGAGATAGATCGGGCTTTAGGTACGACAGCACGGTGTTTTTTGTGCGTATGCCACGGTTTACCAGTATCTGCGCTACGATCTCGCTCACGCCGATAGTCTTTGACATCAGCGGTATATCGGCCTTCACGCGTTTTTGCATCCATGTGGTTTGTTGTATGGGGTTCATGTATTTGCCTCATCCCCGCTATTTGTGATCGGTACGAACAGTTGCTCGTGCTCGGCGCTCATATACGCGCTAATACGCCGTGAGGCTTGCTCGTGGAACAGAAGCTGTGAATGCACATGCTCCTTACCTCGTCTGTCTACGCGCTCGTATGTGCCGTCCGATTGCTGTATGCGGAGTTTTTCGGTATCCGTAAGTGTCTGGTCGAGTATTTCGATAATCTGCTCCTTGAGGCGCGGATCGTCGACCGGGAATGCTATCTCTACACGCCGATCCAGATTTCGCGGCATCCAGTCGGCGCTGGATAGGTATATCCTCGGATTGCCGCCGTTTTCAAAGTAGAATATCCGGCTGTGTTCTAAGAAACGATCCACGATGCTGCATACGGTGATGTTGTCGCTGACGCCGGGTAATCCGGGCTTTAAGCAGCATATGCCGCGTACGATCAAACGTATCCTCACGCCGGCCTGCGAGGCCTTATAGAGCGCGTCGATGATGCCCTTGTCCACGAGTGAGTTCATCTTGGCCGTGATGCAGGCCTCTTTGCCCGCGAGTGCGTTGTTCGTCTCGTGTTCAATATTTTTATAAAACATAGAGCGTAACGTGAGTGGTGCGACGCTGAGCTTGTTATATTTGGTATTTGTCGTATATCCGGTCAGCACGTTAAACAGCGATGACGCATCCTGTCCGAAGGTCTCCTTACAGGTAAAAAAGCCAAGGTCTGTATAGATGCGTGCGGTACTGTCGTTGTAATTGCCTGTGCCCATGTGTACATAACGGTGTATACCGTCGTCCTCCATGCGCACGACGAGACAGAGCTTACAGTGGATCTTTAGGCCCACAAGCCCATAGACGACATGGCAACCCGATTTCTCGAGCTTTTTTGCCCAGATGATGTTGTTCTCCTCGTCAAAGCGTGCCTTGAGCTCGACGAGCACGGTGACTTGCTTGCCGTTTTCGGCAGCCTGCATCAGCGCGTGTACGATAGGTGAGCCGCCGGAGACGCGGTAGAGTGTCTGCTTGATCGCGAGCACCTTTGGGTCGCTTGCGGCAGCCTTTACGAAATTCACAACGCAATCGAAGGACTCGTATGGATGATGCACGAGGATGTCGTGGCTTTTGATAGCATCGAAGATGTCCTTGTCCATTAAATCCACGACAGGCTGCGGCTGCAAAACCGTGTTACGCAGATGCTCGAACGCTGGCTTAAACGAGAAGCCCATCCATACCGTCAGATCCAGCGGTCCACCGATATCAAATATTTCAAAATCCTCTAACTTTAATGCATCGCGTAAAAACGTACGCGCAGCCTCGGATGCGTCCTTTTGTATCTCGAGGCGCACGGGATCACCCCAGCGGCGACGCTTGATGCTCTGCTCCATCTCGTTCAGCAGGTCATGCGTGAGCTCCTCATCGATAAACACGTCTGAGCTTCTCGTGATCCTAAACACCGAGGAGCCTTCGACCTCGTAGCCCGTAAACAGACTCTCGATATGTTCGGTAATGATATCCTCTAATAGGATAAAGCACTGCTTATCCTCGGCGGGCAGCGGTAATACGCGTGGGAGCACGGTGGGTACCTGCACGACCGCAAACAGCGCATCATCGTCGTCCGCGATCTGAACGATCAGATAAAGCGAGACATTGTTTAAAAGCGGGAACGGATGGCTCTGATCTATCGCCATAGGCGTAAGCACCGGATAGACTGTGCTCTGGTAATATCTATTCGCGTAGGCCCGCTGTTTGTCGTCGAGCTCGTCGTAGGAGAGGATAAAGATGTTTTCCTTCTCAAGAGCGGGCAAAATCGAACGGTTCAGGCAGCTGTATTGCTTCAGAACCATTTCATGCGCGGCTTTACTGATCGCTTCGAGTTGTTTGTAGGGTGTGAGACCTGAAAAGTCCGGGGTAGGGGACTTGGATGCGTCCATCTCCCATAGTGACGCGACACGCACCATAAAGAATTCGTCGAGGTTTGACGCGGTGATCGCGAGGAATTTTAGGCGTTCCATGAGCTTGTTTGTGCGATCCTGCGCCTCTTCAAGCACACGGTCGTTAAACTGCAGCCATGACAGCTCCCGATTTATATAGATGACGTTTTTCATACACCGATCCCTCGCTTTTTACGCAATGCGGCCTTGAGCCCAAAGACCTCCTCAAAGAACGCGGCCTTTTGGTTAAACGACCACATCTCAACCGCGATATTGTCGTCTGTGTTTATCGTGACCATTAGCTCGTCGTCGGTGATCTTCACGTCTATATCGTCAAATTTGTGCATATGGCTGCGGTCGAGCGCGTCGGCGATACGTAATATCGCAGCGAGCTTCGAGACGAGCACCTTGTTCTCGGTACTGAGGTCGCGGTATATATCGTCATTCTCTGACGGCAGCAGCCGCGAATGATAGAGGCAGATGGCCGCGACGAGTTTGGTCTGCAGGCCGTTTAGGCCTACGATATCTGTGCCGCGTATGATGTTGCAGCTCTGGTAATAATGCCCCTTCAGGTTTATATATTTACCGATATCGTGCAAAATCGCAGCTGTATGCAAATAGAGCTTTTCAGCTGCGCCCATGCCGTGTATCTTCTTCATCTTGTCAAATATTGTGAGCGCAAACTTCGCGACGGTCTTGTAATGCTCCTCGACCGCAAAATATTTCTTTGCTATAGCCTGCGCAGAATGTACGGTGTTTTTATAGAACTCCTTGCTGAGCTTGGCGAATTCGTCCGGGCGCAGCATCTCGTAGAGGATCGCGTCCGATAGCATGATATCGGGTGAGACGATCAGCTCTGCGTTTGTAAAGCCCATCAGGTTGTGACATATGCAGACTACCGGAAGCAACAGCTCGGTGCGCTCGAATGGGATATCGTATTCGTCGGAGATCTGCTCGGAGGTCTTGTGTTTGATGTCGTCGTAGAGCTTAAGGAAACGGTCCTTTGGGATGTAGCGCACATCGTTTTTTGTTTCTGCGCCGCAGAGCTCTGCGATCAACGCACTGAAATACCCAGCTACGATGAAATGACCTATCGCATCTGGGATGTCGTTGTCGAGCATGTCGGTAAAGCTACTGAGATATTCCTCGAGTATCAGGTAAAATTCGCTCGTGTATTCGGGCATATCGCCGAATATCTCACTAATTCGTAACGCGCCGATCTTCACGTTTTGCATGAACGGCATACGGTTGTTTTCTGTTACGGAGATGCCGATGTTACCCGAGCCTAAGTAGATCATCATCGATGACTGACGTACATCATCATCGAGCATCGCCGAGAGTAGCTTGTAGATATAGGACTTCTCGTCCATATCATCCATGACCGTTATGTCGAGGCCGGTCTTTATCTTGATCTGATCAAGTATATAGTTGCTGTTTGTGGCCTCGCGCACGGCTGTGGTCGCGAACGCTCGTATGTCCGTAACCCCGTATTGCTTGACCACAGTCAGGAAGTTCTTGATCGTGGTGCAGGCCTTTTCGACCTTTTCGAAGCTGATCTTACCGTTATGAAACGTGTCGCGCCCGAGACTGAGCGGGAACGAGAGGCTCTCGATGGTCTTTATGACCTTGCCGCCCTGGGCGACCTTTAGGCGCAGCTCATTCGAGCCGATATCAATAACGGCTGCCATCGGTGGTTTAGTTTTTTTTTGTGTTTCCTTTTTCGGCATCTACTCCAACCCCAATATCCCTTTAATAAATTCGTTTTGCAT
>CAZUNC010000157.1:0-5362 GCA_964621475.1 uncultured Defluviitaleaceae bacterium
GGTAGAACACTAGCCTTCCAAGCTAGATACGTGGGTTCGATTCCCATCACCCGCTTTATATTTTTTTAGAAAGCTGCCGAATGTGAATTTGGCAGCTTTTGTTATATAAACGGAGGAAGTAGATATGATCATACCTCATTTGCATTTTGGCGATAATTGTAAAGAAGCAATTGACCTGTATGAAAAAGCGTTTTGCTCTTAAGTAGAAGCATAATCAATCGAATATATGTCCGATAGCATAAAAATCACTCATGCTGCTATGAATATACATGGCATAAAAGTGTTCCTAAACGATGCATTCGGCAATTAAAACAAATCTCTTGTTTGTGGCGCTGTGCATTTGATAGTTACGTTCATCACTGTAGATGAATTACTTGCTTGTTATGACATATTAAAAGACGATGGTAACGATATTAACCCATTCACTGAAACCCCATATAGCAAGCTGGTGGGTAATTTCATGGATAAATTCGGTGTACTGTGGGGGTTTATGGTAAGCGAATAAATATCTATCAAAAAAGCGGCTCGCTATTTTTAGCGAACCGCTTTTTTTATTATGCGTTGTTTTCCTCTGCCCATCGCTGTTCAATGTTTTCAAGCTTTTTTCGTTTGATTTCTTGAAGGAATGCTCCCTCAAGTGATAATACAATACACGCATCACACATACCCTGTGAGTTTATCTGTATTCTGTCGACAATACATTTGCCGTCCCTTTGATAAATGCAATAATCGAACTCACATTTCACCTATTTATCCTCCTAAAAACATACTGCACTAAATATTAGTGCATACTAAAGATTATAGCACATAAATGACTTAAAATAAATATATAGTTAGTGCATTTTTAGTGAGGTGAGTTAGCCATGAAAAAGCAAAAACACATTAGCATACGTATAGATGAGGACGTTCTGAGAAAATTTCACTATATCGCAAAATACGACGACCGTTCTGCAAGTGGACAGGTAATGTTTTTAATCAACAAATGCATACGAGATTTTGAAGAAAAACATGGCAACATAGAATTAATCGATTCAAACAATGAATTGTATCAGGAAAGTTAATACCCACTCCCCAAGCATTAAACAACCCCGCTTTGAATAGATTTATCATATAATCCATTCGAAGCGGGGTTTTTATGTGAAAAAGGCTAATCTTGTCATTCTGTGTGTGCTCTGTGCAAGCCTTTTGACCGGCATAATCATCGGGATCATGCGCGCGCAAGCGCTTGACGCCGAGACGCTCGCGGCAGCTGCCTCACAGGCCGAATCCAAGCAGCTGCTGTCCTTAACCGCGACCTTTATGCGATATGCGGCTATGCCGCTAATATTATGGATCGTAGCCTTTGTGCCGATCGGCGCACTGTTTGCGATCTGTGCACCTGCGCTAAAGGGTATGAGCTACGGTTATACCTTTGCTGTCTTGGTGCGCTCGATGGGGCTTGCGGGCATGATGTTAGGGCTTAAGGCCTTTGCGTTGCAGATGCTGTTTATACTGCCGCTGACCGTTTTTGTCTGCTATGCGAATATTTGCTTTGTGATAGCATTAATAAAAGCCCGCAAGCAGATTTCGCGCAAGCAGGTGATGGATTACTCCGTCGCGCTCGTGATCGCCGCGGGCTGTGTGGCCGCTGTTTCCGTATTGGAAACGGTTATTGTTGGGTAAATTCTATGTTTATTGACGCGTTATTCGTGCGTGCAAATAGCTTCCTATTTGCCTGCGGATTGATGAAGCGGATGTTACACGAGCCGTTCTTCGTTTCGCAGTCACTCGAATAATCCAGCGCCTTTCCGACCAGTCTGCCGTGTATACCGCCGCAGCTGCTCTTAAAGCTTACGTCGTATGAGTCTATTTCGTCAAAATGAATACCGCCGTT
This sequence comes from uncultured Defluviitaleaceae bacterium, assembly GCA_964621475.1. GTDB lineage: Bacteria > Bacillota > Clostridia > Lachnospirales > WQUN01 > CAYURR01. Next base: position 1,874 of record CAZUNC010000157.1, read on the forward strand.
ACTTGTACCCACGCGTATTGTTTCCTTACAATAGGCCTTACCTATCGATATCTTGCCGTTAGTCGAGCCGATCTCGGCCTTACTAGAATTTAAGTTATCGATCTTTACACCGCCGTTTGTCGTGTGGGCGTTATATTCCTCAGCGGTTATTCCAGATGTATACAAGCCGCCGTTTGTCGTATGAATCGAAAATTTCTTACATACAATCTGCTCCGCGTGTATCCCACCGTTTGTAGAGCCTAATTCCAAAACCTCCGGATTGACCTGCTCAGCTCTTACGCCACCGTTTGTCGTATGCGCGGATATCCTTGCCGCGCAGCCCTGCGGTATATAGATCAACAAGCTCTTTCTGGCATCGCCCCAGTTGTTTATAAAATCAAAAAAACCTCTGTTCTTGCGTATGTCTTGGTATTGTATATTCAATACACCGTCGTTATCTAAATACAGTTTATATTCGCCCTCGTATACCTGGAAATATTTTACATGTATCAGCCCATCCTGCGATGGCTCGATCTTAATGCCGTTGTTGCGGTCATTTGCCCTTATCTCGATTATACCCTCTGGCTTGAATGTTTGCTCGATATACCTCGGATCGGGCTGCCGCCTTTGCTGACGCATATCGTTATAGTTTTCATTATCTGCGCGTTGATTGTCATTGCCGCGCCTGTCTGTTTCCATGTTCGCAAGCATCTCGTCCACGAGCTGCTCAGGCTCGCCGAGCTCGTTCATGATATATTCCTCTGTCATGCCCCTATCCAGTTTGTCCGCTATGATCTCATCAAAATATCCTATGATCTCTTCGCGTTCGCTTGCGGGCAGGTTGCCCGTCTTTTGCCACAGTCTTCCCATAAATTCATGCTTATTCATTTATACCCTCCATCCTCCTATGAATCCGCATACGCATTTTATTTTTCTTCCACGCGTTTGATAAACGCGTACAGCCTTTCCATCGTGCGCCATTGCTCCAGAAAGTCTGTTATACGTTGCCTGCCCTCGTCCGTTATCGAATAATAACGCCGCAATCGCCCATTATATTCCTGCGAATACGAGTACAGGCAACCCGCTTTCTCGAGCCGTTTCAATATCGGATACAACGTTGACTCCGATATGTCCGCGAGGTTTTTGAGATCCTCGACGATCTTGTACCCATATGATGCCTCACGATATAACGCCGCCAACACACAGATCTCATATATCCCCTTTTTGAGCTGAATATCCACTTCCTCACCTCCTTCGCATGCAAAAACACTCAATGTAAGCTGAGCGCACACACTTCGTGCGCTCAGCAAGCATTATGCATTACATAGTATTGTGTGTCAAGACTTTTCTTGGAATATTTCACATTCGCCTTATTTACTTCCAACGCTCAAGGCCTTATTGCTACTGCATGCTGTTGCATCCGCCTGCCACCAGGCTTTGGATACAAGAGCTCATATTGCATGTTTTCGTCTATAAGATGCAATGATTCCATAGTTTAATGACGATCAAAGTATTATGCATTATAATGTGACTATAAAGTAATAGGAGGTGCGGTATGGATTTTTTAAACGAGTACTACAACAACCACGAGGAGCAAAACCGGCTCGTACTCAAACACGGATTGGTCGAATTTTTGACTACGATGCGCTATATCGACAGATACATAAAACCCGGTATGCGTATCATTGAGATCGGAGCGGGACCCGGGCGCTACAGCCATGCACTCGCAAGGCGCGGCTTCAGCGTTGACGCGGTAGAACTCATAGAACACAACATCGACATTTTTAAAGCAACCACGGAGCCCGGTGAGGATGTTCGGATTACCCAGGGCAACGCATGCGATCTAAGCGATTTCGCGGACAACACCTACGACATCACGTTGCTGCTCGGGCCCATGTATCACATCTGCACAGGCACATTAAAATCTACCGAAGCCGAGCGCGAAGCGTTAACATCGCAAAAAAAGGCAGCGCTGTCAGAAGCGCTGCGTGTTACAAAGCCTGATGGTATTGTGTTTGTCGCGTACTGTATTGCCGATGTATCATTACTGCATTATGGCTTCAAATCTGGCCATATGTTCGAGCTCATCGAAAAGGGTATGGTGGATACTGAGACATTTAAGGCATACTCGGCTCCCGAGGATCTATTTGAGCTGCACCGCAAGGAGGATATCGACGGGCTCATGAGTGGTTTTAATGTAGAACGTCTACACTATGTTGCGACCGATCTATACACAAACCACATGAGCGAGGACATAGACGCGATGGATGATCGCACATTTGAACTATATCTGCGGTATCACTACACGATATGTGAGCGGTCAGACATGGTAGGGCTTACCAATCACAGCCTCGATGTGTTCAGAAAGCTATAGAGCTAACGGCAACCGCTTTTATAACCCGAAGGGGTGCAACCCGTGTACTTTTTAAAGGCCGCCGAAAAATGCTGACTGGATGAGAAGCCCAAGTCAAACGCGATCTCAGTAATGCTTTGTTCGCTCATGGTCAGCAGTTCCTTGGCCTTGTCTATCCTTTTACGCATGATGTAGTCCCACGGAGCATATCCGGTATATTTCTTGAAGTTTATTTTGAACTGAGATAGGGACATCGAGAGTTGATTCGCGAGCTCATTGACACCTTTGCAGGCAGCCGGGTTCGCATCGATGTTTTCCTTTAGTTCTTCAAACTCCTTCGGACAAAATTCAGCAAATCTGTTTTGAAGCGAGATATCCTGCAGCAGTACATAAAAGAACTCGAGTATATGCGCGTGTATCCGCGGGTGCGACAGCGGCTCATTGCCGTAATACATCGCCACAATGCTGTCCAATATCCTATATATTTTTTTATTCGCCTTCCAGACCCTATTACCGACTGAGTATAGGGTCTTCATTATATATTGACTGTCTTCCTCGCCGAGACCCATAAAGTCCTTCATATCCGGATGACCTCTGAAAATAAAATAAAAGAATCCGGATTTTTCTTCCACATTCAAACCCGTACCATGCAACTCATTGGGTTTGGTTATAAATACCTCACCGGCCTTTGTCTGAAATGTTTCACCGTTTATAGTATAAACTTGACTGCCGCTGAAATGGCAACATATCTCAAAACATTCTTTGTGTACATGAGGCTCCAACGGCCTCTGCGCTTTAAAGAGGCTACATTTCCCAATACGATAGGCATGGTCTATGCCCAAAAAAACCGGATGAATCACCTTGCGTTCCTTAGTATTTATGTCCTCGAATTCGTCGTCCGGTCTAAAGCTATCCAAATATAATCACCACCGCTAAAAGTATTTATCATTTATTACAATGCTGTAGCATAGATGTATAAAAATAGCTTACAAAACAAATTTGAAAGCTATTAATAACAAATTATAATACATTTTCATCGGAATGTTAAACAAATATCACGTAGGTGTAATAAACCCGCGGATATCATTAAAGGAGGACAGTTATAAGATGAAAGCAAAGGTAATATCGTTATTCATGGCTGGTATCATTACTGTCGG
>CAZUNC010000158.1:0-5349 GCA_964621475.1 uncultured Defluviitaleaceae bacterium
AAAAAAGTGGTGTGGTAGAGATAAACGGTAAGATGTTTGTCTTCACAGATAAAAGCGGAGAACCATTTTTATATGAGTTTAAGCTTAAGCACTCGTTAAAGGGCAAGATTTATCCTTTTGATAAAGATGAAGAATCGGACGGAACAAAAAGATTGTTAGACTTGCTTCCAGCAATATTTCAATTAGAAAAAGACAATGGGCTGTATATCATTGATGAGATTGACAGAAGTTTTCATACCCTTATTTCAAAAGAGTTTATAAAACGATTTTTAATAAAAAGTCAGAATACAAAAAACCAATTGTTAGCTACCGCTCATGATGTTAATCTAATAGATCTTTCAGAGGTATCACCTCAAGAAATATGGTTTTTCGATAAAAATAATGAAGGGGTTTCAGAAATTAAACCACTTTCCAATTTTGAAATAGAAAAAGGTTACAGTGCGGACTTGGCTTATTTAGCCGGAAGGTTTGGTGGTATCCCTACACTAAGGGGGCATCTGTATGAGTAAGTATAAGTCTATTTTAACAACAAGGAAGGTAGACCCTGTTAATTCGTTGTTTAGTAGGACAGAGAAAAGAGAAAGTATGAAATTAATATTCATTTCATGCGAAGGGCCGGTCACTGAAGAGGTATATTTTTTTGACATTGTAACAAACATATTTGAGCCTATAAAAGATAAGATAAAACCTGTCTCTGCGAGAGAAGACTTTTTTGCAACCAATCCTACCTTAAGAACACAGAGCGATCTTGACGAACAAAACAAGTCATCACCTCGTCAAGTCATGGAAAGGATGGATGCGTTCCTTTCTAAAGGATACTATGATATAAAAAGTAACAAAGATGATGAATTTTGGTTGGTTTTAGATATTGATGACCATACATCTACGGATAAAGCCATCGAGTGGAACAAAGTTTTGACCGAAGCCCAGGCTAAAGGATATCAATTCGCAGTAAGTAATCCTTTTTTTGAAGCATGGTTATTAATGCATCATGATGATGTATCAGAAGACGATAAGGGTTATGGGGTTACAGAATTAAATACATATTCTGCAGAATTCCAAAATCATTTTACGAATAGGTTGGCAGGATCAGGTGCTCCCCTAATCGGAAAAAATAATAAGGTGCCACTGGCCAAGCATTACAACAAAGACAAAATTCAACAAGCAATCGAAAGGGCACAGAAATTGCTTGTTGGGGGTCAAGATTGGCCACGGCAATTTGGAACAACCGTGTACATAATACTTGAGAAATTGACCGAGATGCTTTCGGAAAAGCTAAATTAATATACGCAACTCACCTTCCGGGTTGACATTCATTCATAGTATTTTACATAGGGACGGATTAAACTATGTTGTAGACTTGACACCAAATATATGCACGAGGCCCCCCATGCTTTATGCAAACGGTAAACACCGTCTGATGCATAAGGCTTATTTGCGTTTAAAATATCAAAAATAGAATGGGGTCTTAATATGGATTTCATACGCCTATATAAAAAGCATTGGCAGTACGCCGCGCCCGAGCAATGGCGTATTGTGTTTTACAGCCTGTTTCATTTTATCTCAGTCTTCGGTTCGATATGCAAGCCGTACGCGTTTGCGATGGCGCTCAACTATCTGCAGACGAATGATCTTGCAAAAGCCGGGCAATGGCTCGTCCTGTATGTAGCGGGCTTTGCGATCTTTGAATTCGGACATCGTACCGCGCGTTCCACGGAGGTCTACTTGGCGTTTAGAAACCGCAAGAGGTTCGTGCTGTCGACGTATGACCGATTGCAAGCACTGCCGATCGCGTGGCATAACGATCACCACAGCGCCAATCTGATCGACCGCATAAACAAGGCAGCAAACGCGCTTTTGGATTTTGGGCAGAGCCAGAGCAATTACATAGAGGTGATCGTGAACCTGGTGGGTTCGCTTGTTTTTCTATGGACGCTGTCACCGCTTGTGGCGGTAGTGGGATGTCTGACGGGCGCGGTATCGGTAGTGGTTACACGCTGGCTCTACAAGAAGTCGGTGCCGGAATACCGAATGCAGAACGAAATGTTTCACAAGCTCGCGGCGGCTATGATGGACTATGTAGGCAATATAACTACGATAATATCGCTGCGGCTGGGGAAGCGTGCCCGCGTGGATCTGGAGCATCGTACCGACGCGGCGTTCCCGCATTTGGTAAAGGAGCACCGTACAACACAGGTGAAATGCTTTGTAAATGCGCTGTTGGTTGTTATGCTAAATGTTGGTATGGTAGCGTTCTACATTAGCAGACAGAGCGCGGCGGGCACAATGATCATGGTTGGTTCGGTCGCAGCGGTATTTCAATATCTGAACTTATTAATGGATGCGTTTGGTTTCTACAGCGGGGATTATGAAAATATCATCCATTGGTGGCAGGATTATTGCGCGGCGGCGGAGATATTCGACGGCAATGACAGCAACGATTACGGCTATGTATCGAAAACGCCGTTAAGCGACCATGGTGCGCAGCCGCCATGTGATTGGCGCGTGATCGAGACTGCGCCGTTCGTATTCTCTTACGGAGATGGTCAGGCCCGACTGCATTGTAGTCCCATACGGCTCGAGAAGGGGAAACGCATCGCGTTCATCGGTGAAAGCGGCGCGGGCAAGAGCACATGCCTGAACATTTTAGGTGGCCTGTTATCGGTAGACGCTACATTTAACGTTGACGGGAAAACAGGATATCCTATCGGGCACTTGGGTAGGATAACGACATTGATCGGTCAGCAGCCCGAGATATTTGAAAACACACTGCTGTATAACATCACCTTGGGCTTACCCACGGAGGCCGGAGAGCTGGAGCATGCGTCCCACATAGCTTGCTTCGATGAGGTGGTTTCGCGATTGACCAATGGATATGCCACGGACATCCGCGAGGACGGTGTGAACCTGTCCGGTGGGGAAAAGCAACGCCTCGCACTCGCACGCGGCTTCTTTGCGATACAGAACAGCAGCCTGCTATTGCTCGATGAGCCGACAGGCAGCCTTGATGTCACTACGGAGGCAAGCGTATATCAGCGGCTGTTTAAAGCCTTTCCCGATATGTGCATCGTGAGCACGTTGCACAAGCTGCATCTTCTGCCCATGTTTGATACGATCTACGTATTCGAAAACGGTTGCATAGCCGAAAGCGGGTCGTTTGATGAACTGCTTTCGTCCGGCGGGCTGCTGTCTAAGCTTTGGAACAATATGGACGCGGACGCTACTGCGCCTTGACCTCATTTTCGGACGGGGTTACGTACAGCGTCCTGTTATGTGTATAGATTACCATGCCCGGCTTTGCACCGCCGGGCTTTTTTACGTGCCTTTTGAGTGTAAAGTCCACCGGTACATTACTGGAGTTCCTGGCCTTTGAATAAAACGCGGCGAGCTTTGCGGCCTCTGTGAGTGTGGACTCCGGTACCTCGCGGCCCTCCGCGCGGATGATCACATGCGAGCCCGGTATGTCCTTTGTATGCAGCCAAATGTCACTCGCTGCTGCGGTGCTTAATGTGAGCTCGTCGTTTTGCTTGTTGTTCTTGCCAACCAATATCGTAAAGCCGTCAGCGGAGGTAAACTTCATCGGGTCGCTGAGCCGCTTGGGTTTGTTTGAGGCCTTCGCATTCTGCTTGGAGCCGCGCTTTAGGGCGTTCTTGTTGACGGCGGTGCCGCTCTCGTCAAGCTCCGCTCGTATCTCGGATATCTCAGCCTCGTTTGTGACGAGCTCTAAAGACGCGAGCACGCTCTCCAGATATCGCAGTTCCTCCTCGTTGTTCTTCATCTGGATAGCGAGTGCGGCCTGTGTGCGCTTGGCTTTGTTGTAACGTTTGTAATACCGCTGCGCGTTTTCCGAGGGGGTAAGCTTTGAATCGAGCTCAATGATGATCGTGCCGCCGTTGTAATAATCCTCGGCCTCAAGTGTTGTCATACCCGTATTCATCTTGTAGATATTGGCTGTGATCAGCTCACCACAGAGGCGGTCGTGATCCATGTTTGCGATATCCTCAAGCGTCTGCTTGTGGGTCTGCGCCTTTTTTGCACAGCGTGTTATGCCGGACTGTATGGTCTTGCGCAGTGCGGCGGTCTTTGTGGAGATGCGGCGCGCGGTGTCCTTTTCACGGTAAAAGGTCTCGAGCATCTCGGACGGGCTGTTCTGAGCGCAAGCACTCAGGTGATTGTACACACCGAGTGCAACGCACGCAAAGTCCACGGGCACACCGGTAGACTTGTCCGAATATATGCAGCATCTGTAGGCCTGCGCGCGTATCGAGACAAACATACGCGCGAACGCGGCATACAAATTCGCGAGTGCATCCGCTGAGAGTGAGGCAGGCGCAGTGTCGGCTGGGATGTTTGCGTTTGTGCAGATGTCGGTGGCCACGATAGGGCTGATGCCGTTATAGGATTTGTAGATGGCCTCCTGTACGTTACGCGCAGAGACGTTCACGCCGCTTTGGGATATACGCTCGCAGAATGCGGCCTCGTCCGTCACGGTGGGATCAGCCTTTGTACCGGGTGGGAAGATATACTTAAAGCCCGGCAGCACGACACGAAGCGAGCTCACGTCATGCGGTATCTGCTTTACACATCCGAGTATCGTGTCCGTATGGTCGGTCAGGATGATATTGCTATGCTTACCCATGATCTCTATGATGCATTTCTTTTCCTGCAAATCGCCAAGCTCACTCATCGCCTCGATGTGCAAAACGACGATTCGCTCAAAGCTCGGCTGAGTAACATCTATGAGCTTGCCGCCCGTCAGGTGCTTTCTGAGCACCATGCAAAACATCGGGGCCTTGATCGGGTTTTCGAGCGCGTTCTTTGTAAAGTGTATCTTCGGTGCGGCGGGGTTTGCGCTGAGCAAAAGCTTTAGGTTACTGCCCTTGCTGCGCATGTTTATGATGATCTCATCCGCCTCGGGTTGATATATCTTATCTATGCGTCCGCCCACGGCGGCTTCTTTTATCTCCGACACGAGGCCGGATACGACTGTTCCGTCTAATGGCATAACGTTTTCCTTTCAATAGCGGGTTTTTTATGATGTGTGTATCATAGCAACTTTTTATGAACAAGTCACTGAAAAGTTGTGGCGAAGAATTCTGATTTGTTGTATAATGTAAAAGGTACGCGGGTGTGGCGGAATGGCAGACGCGTTGGATTTAGGTTCCAATGCCCACAAGGTGTGCAGGTTCGAGTCCTGTCACCCGCATTAAAGTTTAGTGGAAAGCTGTCAAATGTGAATTTGACAGCTTTCAGTGTATAGGTGAGGGTTATTTGTATTAGGTGAGGTAAATAATGTGTAACTGTTCAGTCGGTGCAAAAAATTAACAAAAAATCCATAAAAAGTTAATA
>CAZUNC010000159.1:0-5346 GCA_964621475.1 uncultured Defluviitaleaceae bacterium
ACAGAAATACCTCCTGCCAAACGGGCAGGAGGTATTCAGAGACATCATCACACATAGCGGTGCATCTGCGATACTGCCTATCGACAACGACGGCAAGATCGTTTTCGTGCGTCAGTATCGTTTCACTACAGACGATTTCATGCTCGAGATACCTGCGGGCTGTCTCGACCCGGGTGAAGACCCCGCCGTTTGTGCTGGCCGCGAGCTTGAGGAGGAAACCGGGCTTATCGCGGGCGAGCTGCGCTTTATCTTAAAGAGCGTCTCGTCGATCGGGATCTCTACCGAAGTAATATATCTCTATATAGCAACAAACCTTTCGCAAGGCGTTCAACACTGCGACCCCGACGAGTTCGTCACGATAGAGCGCTATACCCCCGAGGAGGCGTTTGCGATGCTGGCCGACGGTTGCATTACAGACAGCAAGACGATAATGGCGTTGTTGTATTTGAAGCAGAAAAATTAATCCGGCTTATCCGTGAAAATCCGTGGTAAATGTTTTGTTTTACATCAACCCCGATACAGGAGGGATATTAATATGTCCAATGAACTCCAAATATTAAACCTCGCTCAGTCATATCACGACTACGCGGTCGAACTGCGCAGACGTATCCATATGTATCCGGAGCCCTCGTTTCATGAGTTCGAGACCTCGAAGCTGGTAAAGGCCGAGCTTGATGCGATGGGGATACCGAGCAGATACGTCACAGAAACGGGCATCATAGCCGATATCATCGGCAGCAAGGACTCAGGGGCGAGGCTTATGGTTGCACTTCGCGCGGATATGGATGCGCTCGAGCTCAGCGAGGAAACGGATGTGGATTATAAATCCCGGCGGGACGGCTTTATGCACGCCTGCGGGCACGATCTGCATACATCCTCCCTACTTTGTGCAGCGCGTATACTGAACGAACTCAGAGACAGCTTCAACGGTACGGTGCGTCTGATCTTCCAGCCCGCCGAAGAGCTCGGCGAGGGCGCGAAGGCCATGCTCGAGGCTGAGAATTTCATGCGTGGCGTGGACGCGGTATTCGGCACGCATGTGATGCCGTTTTATCCCGCCGGAACCGTTGCGTTTGCGGATGGGCCGGTCATGGCGGCTTGTGAAGACTTCATCATCACTGCAAAGGGCAAGGGCGGTCACGGTGCGATGCCATCAAAATGCGTGGACGCATTGCTCGTGGGCTCAGCTATCGTGATGAACGCGCAGTCCATACTCGCACGTGAGCTGCCGTCAAGCGAGAACGTGGTCGTAACCTTCGGAACCTTTAACGCGGGTACACGCTTTAATATCATAGCGGAGACAGCCGTACTAAAGGGTACGATACGCAGCTACAGTGAAGCCATGCGCTTACAGGCAAGGGACGCGCTCACGCGTATAGCCGAGGAAACCGCAAAGACCTTCCGCGCTGAGGCGACTGTCGAATTCACCACCTACATCCCACCCGTTATAAACGATCCCGCCGTCGGTGCGACCGCACGAGACGCGGCGCACGCGTTATTCGGCGAAAACGCTATAGAGCATATCCAGATCATATCCGGCAGCGAAGACTTTGCATGGTTTACGCATCACGCGCCGGGCTTTTTTGCGTTTGTGGGCAGCGGCAGCCCTGACCCGTATAGGCGCTGCGAGCCGCATCAACGCACATATTTCGCGGACGAAAATGCGATCTCGACAGCCGCCGCTATGTATGCGGGCTTTGCGATCCGATTTCTAAATAACGTCATATAAACGGAGGTTCATGCATGAATAAGCGCCAAGCGTTTCACCTTCGACCCGATTATGAAAACATCGACGTGACCTCGATCAATCGTGTGCCCGCTCATACCAAATGGGGTGCATATACAGACGAGGAGTCTGCCTTGGCATCCGCGTCCGATCATCTACCCTCACCGAATATAAAAAGCCTCGACGGCGAGTACCGCTTCAAGCTCTTTGACACACCAGAGCATGTGCCCGATTTCTATGTCGAGGGCTTTTTACATAATGAGGCGCAGGACTGGACTGTATTACCCGTCCCGTCTAACTGGGAGCTCCACGGACACGGCCAACCGATTTATACAAACTTCGTCTACCCTTGGCAATACGACAAAGACGGCCATCACCTGATCCAAGCCCACAATCACGCAACGAATACCCGCAAGACCCCTAACCCACCGTTCATCCCGAAAGAAAACCCCACAGGCTGTTACTTGCGTGAGTTTGAGGTCGATACCAAAACCGGATGGAATGGCAAGGATGTCTTTATCCGCTTCGACGGTGTGGAAACGGCGTTCTATCTGTGGATAAACGGCCAACCCGTGGGCTATTCGGAGGACAGCAAGCTCCCGGCAGAGTTCAACATCACCGGATACATAAAGGACGGCATTAATACAATGGCCGTACAGGTCATGCGTTTTTCGGATGCCATCTACCTCGAGGATCAGGATTACTGGCATGTGTCGGGGATTTTCCGACATGTATGGCTCGTCGCAAAACCCAAGCTTTGTATCTTTGATTATCAGATCAAGGCACTGCCGGATTTGCGTTTCGGCAAGGGCAACGTTACAGCAGATATCTCTGTGAGCCGCCCAGAGCACTTCGCGGATGCAAAGGTCCGTGTACGTATCTATGACGCAAACCATTCCAAACTCGCCGAGGGTCTGTCGAATGTAATGCCTCAGGCCGAGTACACAATCGAAAATCGACCGACCGCTAACGCAGCGCGCATTTCTCTCGATGTCGCCAAGATAAAGCTATGGTCACCGGATTTTCCAACGCTTTATACGGCAGTGATGTCCCTGTACGCAGATCAAGAAGCGCTGGAACAGGATCGCCCGTTGGACATCGAGGCCTGCCAGATAGGCTTCAAGACCGTTGAGATCGTCGACGGGATCTTGCTCATTAACGGCAAGCGTATCGTATTAAAGGGCGTGAACCGACACGACTTCTGCCATTTCGCGGGCAGGGCCGTACCGACAGAGTGGATGGAAAAAGAGATCGTCGCTATGAAACGCATGAACATCAATTCCGTGCGCACCTGCCATTATCCGGACGCACCCGAGTGGTACGACCTCTGCGACAGATACGGACTGCTTTTGATATGCGAATGCAACGTCGAGACCCATGGTGTAGCAGGTCAGCTCACACATGACCCGTCATATGCACGTAGCTTTGTCGAGCGTGCGGCGCGTATGGCCATGAATTACAAGAACCATGTCTCGATCTACTCGTGGTCTCTGGGCAACGAGAGCGGCTACGGGCCGAACCACGCGGCTATGTACGGCTTTTTAAAGGCCTATGACGATACGCGCATCACACAATACGAGGCGGGTCGTCCCGGCAAAAACATCTCGGACATCAGAGGCGATATGTACGCGCCGATCTCGCGCATACACGAGATGCTCGGTGACACAAAGGACGACCGACCGATAATCTTGGTTGAATATCTCTATCAGATTCGCAATGCGGGCGGAGGCATGGAAAAATTTATCGAGCTCACGGAGCGTTTCCCGCGTTTCCAAGGCGGTTATATCTGGGACTGGCAGGACAAATCCCTGACCTTACCGTTCGGCGTACGGGATGTGGACGGTGTAAACGCGTTTTATACATATGGCGGTGATTACAACGAGGATGTACTCGAGTGGGAATGTCCGTTGTTTATGTGCAATAACGGCATCGTGATGCCTGATCTTAAATACAAACCCGTGGCGCATGAGGTCAAGGCCGTCTATACACCCGTTATCATCGACAAGGGCGACAATCACACGGCTTGGGTGCATCCGCTCGGGCGCACGGAGTTTTGGGTCAAGAATCGTTCCATTGACAGGTCGCTGTCGGATTATTACTGCGTCGCGACATTAAACGAAAACGGCAAGACCCTCAAAACCGCCACCATCACGTTACCGGATATTAAGTCCGGCGAACAGGCACGTATTTCTATAGACATACCTTACGAACCCATTCCGGGTGCTGTGTACACATTGGATATCTCTGTAAGACAGGGCTTTGACAACCTATATGCGGAAAACGGTTATGAGGTCGGGGTGTTCTCGTTTGCTTTGGCTACACCTGTAGTTATGCCCGCTCCTTTAAATGTGAAGCCCTCAGAATTGAGCAAACTGACCGTCAACGAGAACGGATTTACAGTTACCGTTACATTTGAAAACGCCAGATATGTATTTTCGAAAGATACGGGACTGATCACGGGGTTCTATACCTCTTGTACCGGCATCGACAAAAACCTGCTGCTGCGCGGTGCGTCCGAGTGTTTCGATCGTCCGCTGTCCGGGCTGGATTATTATCCTGGCTTTTATGCGTATGAAGCATTTGAATTTCTGCGCTTTGGTAATCTCAAACGAGAGGTTTTATCCTTTACGTCGAGCAGGGCGCAGGACGGATCGTTTGTACGCATAACCGTTGGTTCAAAGCTATATTCCGTCAAGGCGGGCTTCGAGAGCCCGATCTATACGCAGACCGTTTATATGCTGTATCCGGACGGTCATATTGATGTGGAGTATGATGTGCGTATGGACGAAGCGCTGGGCATCGTACCGAGGATCGGCGTAGAGTTTATGTTGCCGGCAGAATGCGCGGACTTTGAATATCTCGGTTTTGGCCCGCACGAAAACTATCCGGATAGGATCAGATCCGCTCGTTTTGGGCTGTTTGAGACCAGCGTAGACCATGAACACTTCGCGTTCAGTCCCCCGTCAGAAAACGGCGGACACGAACAGACCCGTCGCATAACCTTTGCGTCCGGGCTCACGTTCAGCTCGGATATACCGTTTCATTTCGACGTACGCCGCAACAGCATCGAGGACTATCACAATACCGCGCACGATCACGAGCTGCCAAAACGTGACGAGATCTATCTGCATATCGACTGCTTGCATACAGGCATCGGTAGCGAGATGGCATGGAGCACGCAGCTCGACCCATGTTACGCTGTCCACGCAGGGAATTACAGGATGTGCTTTAAGATGGGCATAAAATAACCCTTGCCGAACAGACTAAGGACGAGGTGATAAACTTGTCCAAGCCAACATCATATAACGATGACAAGCAGAAGCAAAAGATGCCCATGCCCGATAACCAGAATGTAAACCACAATATCATAAAGGAAGCGTTGGGCCCGAACACAAAGCGCTAACGCTTGCGGACGATAAACTGGAGGTAACTATGGCAAAAGCGGGAATGAGGCGACCGGACCCCAAGGATCCACACGGCACCGAGAGCAACCATAAGACACACATACCCAAAAACGATGTCGCACCGGTGCCCGAGATCCAGGGCAAGGCCAAGACAGGCAAGGAAAAGGGGCTGTAGCAAAAAACAACCAAGAGACCAAATAATGCAAAGCAACAAAA
>CAZUNC010000160.1:0-5322 GCA_964621475.1 uncultured Defluviitaleaceae bacterium
GTGTCGTGTTTGACCTTTCGACCGGCGTCAACTACAGCGTGAGCCTTTCGCAGGACCGCACGTCGATATATGTGAGCTTTGAACAGAACACGATCACGAACCTCTCCGTTACGGGCGACCTGGTGTCCGATACGCTGATCATAGAGTGTACGATGCCGCCTGTTGTAGACATTTACCCATCACCGGGCATGAACCAACTTATCGTTGATATCCCGCTGACAAAGATGCCCAACAACTACAACACACAGTTCTCGGGCGTATTTGCATCGAGCCTCAAGGGTATGCAGTACGACGACAACACCTCTCGCATATACTTAGAGGTAAAGAATTCACCGAGCTTTAACGTTACATATCAGGACAACAAGGCCTTTATAAAGCTCACCGCGCTGACGGTCCGCAATGCCTCATATAATTCGTCTAACAAGACCATAAGCATAAAAAAAGATCCGAATGCACCGATCGATATCAAATCGATCGTACATAAGGATCTGTACAACAAAAATATGTATACATTCATTATACCCGGGAAAATAGATCTCGGTTTTGGTGACATCTACGTGCGAGACGAGAATATCAGCAAGCTGTCCGTAACCACAAACGGCGGGCAGACAGAGTTAAATGTATATGAGAATAAGATATTTGCATTTGACATAACCGAGGATGCGAACAACATCTACATAAAAGCCGTTAACCCGAAGGAGAAATATAAGAAGATCGTGGTCATCGATCCGGGTCATGGCGGTTCTGAGCCCGGCGCATCCGGTAATGGTGTCACGGAAAAGAATATCAACCTCGATGTATCGAGACGCCTAATGGCGCTGCTCGAGCAGAATCCGGACATCAAGGCCTATGCCACGCGTACAGAAGATGTCACGTTCGACCGTTTTGAACGTGCCCCATGGGCAAACCAACTCGGCGATATGTATGTCTCGATACATATGAACTCCGTCAAAAACAACAACACCGCGAACGGCACCGAGGTTTATTATTATCCGCACGAAAACGATGTGTCCCGATACGGCGTATCCAGTCAGAGCTTAGCCGAGATACTACATAGAACACTGATCAGCACTATAGGCAGCACGGAACGCAAGGTGCTGTCCAATACATACACGGTGCTTTTGTATACGGAAATGCCCGCCGCATTGGTCGAGGTCGGTTTCGTATCGAACCCTGAAGAGGCCGCAAAGCTTGCCTCGGAGGGTTATCGTCAGCAGGTCGCACAGGGCCTTTATGCAGGTATCACACAGGCATTTTCGGGCTACAGGCCGCGTTGAGACTGGGCACCGGATTTCGCCGCGACATCAAATATTCGGCGATTGAAAGATCCTCGGCGGTCGTGATCTTGATATTTGCGTAGTCACCCTGCGTGACAAACGTCGGGTGGCCTATGGCCTCAACGAGCATCGTATCATCTGTTGCGCGTATGCCCTGCTTTTCTGCATTTGCATATGCAGTATATAAAAGCTCGATCTGAAAGCCCTGCGGTGTCTGCATAGCAAATAATTCGCTGCGATCGATGGTATTTTTAACAAACCCGTTTTCGCAGCGCTTTATCGTGTCCTTTACCGCCACACCCGGCGCTGTGCTGCCATGTATCTTTGCAGCCTCTATTACGCGCTCGCACAGTGTAGCATCCGCAAGCGGCCTCACGCCGTCATGCACGAGGATGATATTGGTGGTTTGATCACCCAAGGCTTTTAAGCCTTTAGCTACCGACTCCTGTCGGTCCGCTCCACCCGCTATTACCGATATGACCTTTTTATAGCCGTTAGCATTTATGACATTTTCCCATGTAAAATCTTTAAACTCTTGGGGAACAATAACAATAATGCCGCTTACAGCCGACATACCCTCAAACAACCCTATGCTGTGCGCGAGCACGGGCTTTCCTCTTAAGATGGCGTATTGTTTAGGTAGATGGTTACCATCCGATCCGTCTGAAAAGCGCGTGCCCTTGCCTGCGGCGACAACAATGGCTATTGCTTCATTCATTTGTACCACTCCTTTGCTTATTTTTAACACATGCATATATTCTGCGCAACGTTTTGAGGATGTTTTAGTGAATAATATTAATACAGATTTGGCAATCGAATTTTGGTTAGTGACTATCGGCTTCTTTGTTATGCTCTTTGCTATATATCGCTATTTTAGATTGTCCGCAAGCATAAGACTTATCAGCGAGCACATAGACGGTTTTACGATGTTATTGTTTCGCGCCTATATAGTACTGATGATCTTTTTCCTGTTTGGATACGGTTATTTGGCATCGTCACTGCTTTATGCCCAGGAATCGCTGAACAATATCATGATCGGTATGGTGTTCGTGTTCGGCAGCTTTTTTGTGCTGATCGGTATGACTGTTCAGGAGCGTTTGACCGAATGCATTTATTCGAACAACATACAGCTCGTGAGTACATTAATCAGTGCCGTAGAGGCACGGGATATAAACCTCAAGGGGCATTCGATGCACGTCTCTGCAATATCGCTTTTGATCTATGATCACTTACCGAAGCCTGTCATTGCAGGTTTAGACCGCAAAAAGCTTGAATACGCGAGCGTCATGCATGATCTCGGTAAGCTCGGCGTACCAGAGTCCATATTAAACAAACCCGGGCGTTTGACCGACGAGGAATTCGATTTGATGAAAAACCATCCGAAAATCGGGGTTACGATCCTCGATGGCTTCAACGGTATGAACGACATAAAGGATTGGATCCTATGCCACCACGAGCGAATGGACGGGAACGGATATTACCATGTTCCAGCCAATGATATCCCGCTCGCGTCGAGGATCATTTGTATAGCGGACAGCTATTCGGCTATCGTGATGAAGCGTTCGTATAAGGACATATTAAATCACGATGAAGCCCTCAAACGTATGCACGAGGCCTCGGGTACACAGTTCGATCCCGAGATACTCGCTGCTTTTTCGCACATTGACAAAGCAATCGTACAGAGCAAGCAGGTTTTGCTTGCGGATTACGGAGGATGACATGTTACTGACATGTAAGGATATACAGAAGTCCTACGGGGTCGAAACCGTGCTCGAGAATGTCTCGTTCTTTCTCGAAAACGGCGAAAAGGCCGCGATCGTAGGCATCAACGGCGCGGGAAAGACCACGCTGTTTAAGCTGCTGACGGACGAAACCCCACCGGATGGCGGCACAATATCACTGAGCCGGATCGGCTCCGAGTGTGCGCGGCTCGGTTACCTACCGCAGGTCGCAGATTTTGATTCGCAGAACACCATCTACACCGAGATGATGAGCGTATTCGACGATGTAATTGCAATCGAGGCTGAAATGCGCTCAACCGAACGCGAGATGGGACGGCTTTCGGGCGATGCCTTGGCATCAGCCATGTCACGCTACGATAAGCTCACCGCGGATTTCGAGCGTCACAACGGTTATGAAATACAAAGCCGCATTCGGGGCATTATAAAGGGGTTGGGTTTTGCATATGACGAAAGCCCGGATGCGCAACCCGTCTCGACACTGAGCGGCGGGCAAAAGACACGTGTCGCACTCGGTAAGCTGCTGCTGTCAGCTCCGGATCTATTATTGCTCGACGAACCCACAAATCACCTGGATATCGAGAGCATCGAATGGCTCGAGGGTTACCTGAGCTCATATACGGGCGGGGTATTACTGATCTCGCATGACCGCTACTTCATAGACAGGGTCGTCACAAAGGTCATCGAGATCGAGAACAAGGTCTCGACCGTCTACAACGGCAACTACACCATATATGCGCAGAAAAAGGCCGAGGATCGGCAGATACAGCTAAAACACTATGTGGAGCAGCAAAAGGAAATAAAGCGTCAGGAAGAGATCATCAAGATGTACAAGGCCTTCAACACCGAGGCCTCGCATGTAAAGGCCCGAAGCCGTGAAAAGATGCTCGCACGTATCGAGCGTGTCGAAAAGCCCGAGGAGATATCGGCTCGTATGAGGTTGCTTTTGAAGCCCAAACGCGAGAGTGGCAATGATGTGCTCACGGTTGATCAGCTGTCAAAGGCGTTTGACAGCAACAAACTGTTCGAACAGATCAGCTTTGCGATCAAAAAAGGCGAAAAGGTCGCGTTGATCGGCCCAAACGGCATCGGCAAGACAACGCTGATAAACATCGTCATCGGCAAACATCAAGCCGACAACGGCGAGGTAACAATCGGCGCAAATGTCAAGATCGGTTATTATGCGCAGGAGCATGATATACCCGATTCTGACAAGAGCATCTTCGAGGATATCGGCGACAGCTATCCACGGCTCACAAACGGTGAGATACGCAATGTGCTCGCTGCGTTTATGTTTACGGGCGACGATGTATTTAAGAGCGTCTCGAACCTAAGCGGCGGCGAAAAAGGCCGTGTTACCCTCGCGAAGATCATGCTCGGCGGTGCAAACTTCCTGATCCTGGACGAGCCCACGAATCACCTCGACCTCTATTCGAAAGAGGTGCTCGAGGGTGCGCTAAAGGATTATCCGGGCACTGTGTTATATATCTCGCACGATCGTTACTTTATCAACAACACGGCCGAGCGCATCATCGAGCTCTCGCAGACCGGTGTAAAGACATATTTGGGTAATTACGATTATTATCTCGAAAAGAAGAAGACCGCCGAAGCGTATGATGTGCCAACCGACGCGCCAACGCCCGAAACACCAAAGAACTCATGGCAACAAAAGCGTATCGAGGAAGCAGAGGAAAGACGGCACCGTAAGCGCTTGGAGCAGACGGAACAGAACATATCGAAGACCGAGGAGCAGATCAAGGCGCTCGAAGATCGCTTGCTGACCGATGAGGTGAGCACGAACCACGAGCTCGCCGCCGAGGTTTTCGAACAAAAGACGGCTTTAGAAGAAGCATTAAATAAACTATACGAGGAATGGAGTGTACTGATGAATGAAAAAGACATTTAAGACAAGCGGTGTATGTTCGTCACAAATTGAGTTTGAGATAGAGAACGGCATCGTAAAGGAAGCGAATTTCATGGGCGGCTGTAACGGTAATCTGAACGGTATCAGCTCGTTGGTGCAAGGTATGAAGGTCGAGGATGTAATAACAAAGCTCAAGGGCACACGCTGCGGTATGAAGGCCACATCCTGCCCCGACCAGCTCGCGAAGGCTTTAGAGACCGGGCTCAAATAAATGACGACGGATTTTCTGATTGCGTTCTTTGCATCGTGTATAGGTGCGATCAGCGGTATAGGTGGCGGCATCATCATTAAACCTGTGATGGATGCCGTCACGCCATATACATTATCGCAGATCAACTTCATGTCGGGCTGTACCGTGCTCTGCATGTCGTCCGCGTCCGTG
>CAZUNC010000161.1:0-5262 GCA_964621475.1 uncultured Defluviitaleaceae bacterium
TGCTCGCATGAATAATTATAATAAAGTTTCATTGAATGTCAAGTGTTTTTTCCTGCTCTGTTTTTTCCGTTTCAGGATTTTCTTTTTCTTGCTCGTTTACCTCTGTCCCTATCTCTGCCTCTATCTCTGCTCCTACCTCTTTATCACCCATATTCTTGTATACGGCGTTTAGTGAGGCTGAAATCTGTTTCGCGGTCTCCGTAATCCCTTGGTTGATCTTGGCCAGCTCCTCGCGCTTCCTCGTGGCCTTTACACCCCTACCCTCATCGATCTTTATCTCAGACTCCAAAATGCGCGCCGAGCCCTCCATACTTGTCTTGGCCGCATTAGCTGCCTTGATCTGGGATATGCTGAAGCTCAGATTGACCATGTTATTGATTTCGGTTTTCTCCGCATCCTCTTTGCTTATGGGCTTGCCGGATGTCTTTTGTTCCTTTTTCTCTTCATCCTTGTCGTCGATATTCTTCTGCTGCTCCTCGAACAAGGTCTTATTGATCTGATCGTCAAGGCCCTTTAGCTGTTCCTCGTACTGATCCAGCCTATCCTTTATGCTATGTATCGATTCCCCTTTTTCCAGCGTACTGCTGATCAGCTTGTTCTTGCTCTCGATGATATTGTTTCGCTGTTCATAGAGGCCGTCCAGCATGGGGTTCTTGTTTAACTGTGCGGCAGTAGATTTGGATCCGGCTGAATTTTTAGCATCCGCATTCTCCTCTGTGCGCCCGGCAAGACGTCCGTTCAAGCGTTGCCCTCTTTGCTCCATGCCGCGCGTTGCGGCTATACCCGATATATTCATAGATACCTCCGTGTATATATTCATAGTGATATTATAAAGGGCATCTGATTGCATTTTCAATTTCACATACGTAAACGGGTTCGTTTATTGCGTAAGCGTGAGCAAAACGGTGATGTTATACACACTGCCGTCCTCTGCGATCTCTACCGTGCCATTATATTTCTTCGCGACCGCCTTGATATTCGGTATACCCAAGCCCGTTCCAACAGTTGTTCTGTCACTGTTATATACATTTGCAGCGTCTATTACGAGGAATTGATTGCGTATACCGGCCCTTATCCGTATCCACTTAGGCTGGGCATCAGCAGAGCTTGCCGCGTTTATGGCATTGTCCACTATGTTTCCGAAGATCGTGCACAAATCGAAATCGTTTACGGCCGTATGATGCAAACGGATGTCGCATTCCATTTCTATATCGGCCCTTTTTGCCACAGTCATTTTATCCGTTAATAAAACATCGATAGCTGCTTGACCCGTGTTTATTATGATCTGTTTGTCTGTGCGCCGCCTGATGTCTCCGATATACCCGCGTGCGGCCTCCGTATTCCCGTCATCGATCAAGCCCTCCAGAACAAGCAGGTGATTATTAAGATCATGTCTAAAAGAGCGAATTAGCTCATCCTTGAGCCTGGCCTGTTCTATGTAACGCACATTCATCCTATCCCGCTCGATGTACTGTAACAACCTTTGAAACGAATACCATCCGGCAACCGAAACGATAAACGCAACAGCCGTAAATACAGGCACATACCAGTTTATCGTTACATTGTTAAAATCGAATAAAAACCGCATGATAAAAATCATTAAAAATATCGGCAGTAACGCGATCAACACATATGAATCCCGTAGATGTATATTTCTACCGATCTGTATCCGCATAAAGATAAACGCCAGCGCAAAGGTAAGGATCACCGATAGCGCAGAGATGATAACGGACATAGCCGTATCGTCTAATAAACCCAAATACAGATTTATCATTGTTATCGAATACAGCAGTCCGCCGACGAGGATATTTAATAGAACAACACATAACGTAGAGATAGCAGACAGATAAACATTTTGCTTAAATACATAACGCAGCCAGTAAAACGAGATCACAAGACCTATGATGACCGAGACAAACTGCCTCAGATACCATGGTGTAGACAATGCTGTAAAACAAAAGCCCGATGCAAATTCAATTATCAGTGTAAAAATAAAATATAAAACGAAATGCAGAGTGTTAAATTTAGTATTAGCCATATGGGCAAGCAATCGATAAACAATAACCGAGCATGCAATGATACATATCCATGCGAAAACTATCGAAGTGATATTCATAATACATCTCTGTGATACGCCAAGAGTGCCTTTAAAAAGTCCGCATGCCTGCGCTTTGATACAGGTATCCTCTCGCCGCCACTCATCTGGGCCATTCCATCTTTATAGCCGGTAACATGGCGCATATTTACTATATATCCCCTATGACATCTAAAGAACGAAGTATTTAACTGAAGCTCCAGTTCAAGCGTCTTGCCTTGAAATCTGTCCGTGCCTTGATCCGAATATATAAACACGTCGTGATTTACTATTTCGCAATAATATATTCCAGCTATTAATAGCCTCTTCATCCCGCCGTTAATATTTACCATTATGCATTGGCCCTGTTCATCATCGAGCCTCGTGAGCATGCGCTCCAGCGTAGCGTTTAGCTTGACTTCGTCTATGGGCTTTAGCAGATAATTCACCGCGGACACATCAAACGCATCAAACACATAATCCCTGAGTGCGGTCACAAACACAATCAGGCTGCGGTTACATACTCTACGTAATTCCTTAGCCGTTTCGATGCCGTTTAGTGCCTTCATTTTTATGTCCAGGAACACGATGTCAAAGCATTCGCCGCAGCCCAACATGCTTTCACCACTCAGAAAGGTCTCGATTGTATAATCCCGACAGGCCTTTTGCATAAATGCGGCAATCCGCTGCTTCAACCCATGCAATGCCGTGTTGTCATCATCACAAAGCGCTATCCTGATCATCAGATCTTTAGCATCTCCCTCGCGACGTTTACATTGACCTTTTCCCTACTGAGCAGGATGTCCCTGGAGGACTCCGCGATCTGCCGGTTTTTAAGCGTGCTGTCTATCATTTTGCACAAGCTGTCAACCGTTACCTCTGGAAGTCCGAGGCAGGACGGGTTTTGGATGTATTTCAAGAAGCTTGAGACCTTTACATCATAGGATATGCCGATCGTAGGCACACCACCTATCGTCGCGAATATCAACGCGTGCAAACGCATAGCCGTCACAAGCTCCATACGCTTCATGATGCCAAGCGTGAGCTCCGGCGGATTGCGTTTGTCTATGATATGGTAAGGTGTGGTCATATGACGCGCGATGCTTGTACAGAGTCCGCAATCGCTCGGGTATTCAAAAGGCAGGAATACAGCCGTAAGCCCATATCGCTCATACGCGTAAGCACAGGCCTGCGCAAAAACCTCCGAGGCTTCAAATCCCTTCCATTTACGCAGGGCCATGAGCATATAACGACCGTTCGGGTCGATCTTGAACTGCTTCATAGCCTGTAAAACGATATCTTCCGGGGCTGCGGTCAGATTGAGTGCGGGGTCAGCGGACAGATGAATGGCCGGACGTGTTACACCCATCGACGCGAGCTCGCCGACGGATATCTCGTCGCGCAGGGTTATCGCGTCAATATATTTATTGAGCACATAACCCGCGATCCGGCGGTTCATTTTGCGTGTCACAGGGCCAATGCCACAGCCGTACATAAGCACCTTGCAGCCGCAGAGTTTGGCCATGATCAGCGTAAACAAATAAAAATACAATGAGCGGCTCGATGTAGAGTCCTGTATCAGACTGCCGCCGCCGTTTATAAACAGCTTGGACTTTCTAAAGCGTGAGATAAACGACGGAAAATTGAATGTAAATATCCCCTGTGCACGGTCCACACGGCGTGCCTCAGCCGGTGAACGTGTCATGATAAATATCGGGATGTCCCTATATATCGAGCGCATCTGTGCGACGATCGCACGCTGTATCGCATCGTCACCGGTGTTCTGCTTGCCGTATGAGCCGCAGATAACGACACCCTGCCGACCCTTCATGCCGTTCAAAACCTTTACGCGTTCATATATCTCCTGCAGATCATTTGCAGTCGCCTGTAGCGAGAATCGGCTCTGCGCCTTTTGCAGCAGCGCGTCGCTTAAGTTCTTTCGCAGCTCCCTGTCCTTTGCGAGCCGCACCAGATGTTCCGCGAGCTTTTCATAATCGCCTACGTTAATGATGTAACCGTTTATTCCGTGATCGATCAGTTCGGGCACCCCTCCAACCGCCGTGGCTATCAGCGTGCAATGCCCTCTGACACCCTCGGTCAGTGAATACGGAAACGTCTCGGTCAGCGAACAGAGTACATCGATATCCAAGCAGCTGTACAAGCTGTCGGGTTCCTTTATCCACCCCGGAAAACAGGTCGTTTTCTCTATACCGAGCTTCTTCGCGAGGTTCTTAAGTTTCTTTCCATCCTCACCGTCCCCGGCCATAACGAGCTTCAGGTTAGGTACCTGTTTGACTGCAATCGCATAAGCCTTCAATAGCGTAGGCAGGTCCTTAACAGCCGTAAGCCGTGCTACAGCCCCGACTACCACATCGCCTTCGTTATAGTTCAGCCCTATGGATTTCAGATACGCAGCCCTATCTACAGGTGGCAGTTCAACCGAAAAATCTATGCCGTTATATATCGTAAACAGCTTGAGTGGGTTGAAACGGCGGTCCATGAGCATCTCGCAAAAGACCTCCGTAATACCCACAACATAGTCCATATAATGCAGAGCAATCGTATTGATCGTACCGAAGGTGATTTGTTTGATACGTGAGTGCATGTAGTCGCGCCTATAGTCACTGTGTATTGTACTGATGCCGATAAATCGCCTGAACATACGCAGGATTATACTCATCATATTCGGTTTTGATCCATGCGAATGGACTATCTCGGGTTTAAACCCGTCAAACACCTTTATTAATTCTATGAGGTCACCGAGCACCGTCAGGTGTGTAATAGTTACGACCTTTATGCCGGCCTTTTTTGCGCTCTCTGCGAAATTTCCCTTTCGAAAGCTCACAAGTATCAGTTCATTCTGTTTGCACAGCTGGGATGCGACGGAAATGATATGCGTCTTTGCGCCGCCCTGATCGCCGCCGCTCGCCATATACATAATCCTCAAGGTTATACCCCCTCTACCGGATTTTAATGCGTGATTCCGATCTATATTACTATAATCGCACATCCTAATGCAAATTGCTTTGAATGGTTGGCTTGAATCGATCGTGTGTTTTTGACATGTCCGTCAAATTTGGTATATACTGTCAGATATATAAATTCAATTTAATAAGTTCAATCAAAGCTACATCGGAGGCTGTTTTGGATCAAAGAGTAAACAGGATCACACGCAATGCGCTGGTTTT
>CAZUNC010000162.1:0-5254 GCA_964621475.1 uncultured Defluviitaleaceae bacterium
TTACTGTGAATCATTGACAATAAACGTAATGGTCATTATGATAATACTTATTTTTATAAAATGCAATCAGGGGTGAGATGTATGAATACCAGGGGATATACAAAGAATATTACATCGCTCGCGTTGTTTTCGGCGATCATCATCGTTATGACCTTTGTGCCGTATGTAGGCTATATCATGTATGGCGGACTGAGTATCACGACGCTACATATACCGGTCATCATCGGTGCGGTTTTACTCGGGCCGTTGCCGGGGCTCGTGCTCGGGCTCGTCTGGGGGGTTACCTGTCTGATCTATGCGATCATGCAGGGTACGTTTGATGCCGTGATCTTTCTGAACCCTATGATATCTGTAGTACCGCGTATCATCGTAGGCTTTGCGGCCGGCGTTTATTATCAATTTTTCTCGAAACGCTTTAAGACAATGTCTATGCCGTTGACGGCTGTATTGGCTACGCTTACAAACACAGTGCTTGTGTTGGGTGCGATACAGATATTCGGCGGAGTGGGTCTGGTTACATTCGCGGACTGGATAAAGAACGTCATATTGATCGCCGTGGGTATAAACGGCATCGTCGAGGTCGTATTGTCCGTGATACTTGTGACGGCTATATCTAAGGTTGTTTTAGCGGTCCGAAAGCCATAGGCTTCGGACCCTGCATTTATATAAGTAAAATTCATAGGGATATTCTTTACAAGTATTCACCAAAAGCATTATAATGAATCGATACACATTAACATCATGTTGCGGTAACGCGTTGAAAGGGAATGGCATTGGGAACCGACATAGGGATAGATTTGGGAACGGCCAGCGTACTCATATACATAAAGGATCACGGTATCGTACTGCAGGAGCCTTCTGTTGTGGCCGTCGAAAAAAACACCAATTCGATCATGGCTGTCGGGGAAGAGGCACGCATGATGTTAGGCCGTACGCCGGGCAATATTATTGCCATGCGTCCGCTACGTGAGGGTGTTATATCGGACTACGATATCACTGAAAAGATGCTTAAATATTTTATCAATAAAGCCGTAGGCAGACCGTTGTTTCGTAAGCCGCGCATTGCTGTTTGCGTGCCGTCGAGCGTCACAGAGGTAGAGCGACGCGCGGTCGAGGACGCTACGCGTCAGGCCGGAGCGAGGCAGGTTTATGTAATAGAGGAGCCCATCGCGGCTGCGATCGGTGCTGGCATAGACATTGCGCGTGCGTGCGGTAGCATGGTCGTCGATATCGGCGGCGGCACCACAGACGTTGCGGTCATTTCGCTCGGTGGTTGTGTGTCGAGCCGCTCGCTCAAGATAGCAGGCGATCACTTCGATGAGGCTATCATCAGATATATGCGAAAGAAGCACAGTATGTTAATCGGTGAACGCACCGCCGAGGATATGAAGATCAATATAGGCTCGGCCTATAGGCGCATGATGCCTGTAACTATGGATGTCAGGGGCAGGAACCTCGTGACCGGTCTGCCGAATACGATAAATGTAACCTCGGAGGAGATGCTCGAGGCATTAGAAGAGAGCGTCGAGAGTATCGTAGAGGTTGTTCATGCGGTATTGGAAAAGACCCCGCCGGAGCTCGCGTCGGACATTGCGGATCGCGGTATCGTGATGACGGGCGGCGGCAGTCTATTGTATGGACTGGATACGCTCATAATGGAGCGCACGGGCATAAACGTAATCGTCGCGGAGGACTCGATATCCTGCGTGGCTATAGGCACAGGCAGATACATAGAATATATGTCATCGGGAAAGATAGATTTTACAATGCAATACTCAAAGAGATAAATTAGATAACGATAAAGGAGAACGGGAATGATCAGAGGCTTGTATACATCCGCGCTCGGTATGACCACGCAGATGAATGTGATGAACGTGCTGGCCGATAACATCGCCAACGCGAATACCACGGGTCATAAAAGGGATTTTGTTGTGACGCGTTCGTTCACGGAGGAGTACATGAGGATACTGGACGACCCGAGCCAGGAAACGTTTCATGATTATCCGATAGGCAAGGTGTCTCAGGGCTTGTTTGTGGACGATATATATACCGATTTCTCATCCGGGGGCTTTAAGCAGACCGACGCACCGTTGGACCTCGCGATAACCGGCGAGGGCTTCTTTGTCGTAAACACGACCGATAAAGACGGCAAGACCGTAGAAAAATATACGCGTGACGGCGGCTTCACTCTGAACGCGAATAACACACTCGTGACTAAAACCGGCGAACCCGTACAGGGTGAGCGCGGCAACATCGTTATCCCGAACGGCAACATCTTTATAGACGAAAGCGGTAGGGTATATTCGGGTGAGACATTTATAGACACGATAAAGGTCGTGGACTTTAAGGATAAGCACCTTCTGAGAAAGCAGAGCGACAACTATCTGACAGCCGCAGAGGGCGCTGAGAAGACAACGTTTAATGGTAAGTTGGAGCAGGGATTTTTGGAGGGTTCGAATGTGAACCCGGTCAATGAGATGATAAAGATAATTTCAATGTCCCGGACCTATGAGGCCAATTCAAAGATGCTACAGACACACGATACGCTTCTGGGGCGTTCGGTTACGGATATAGCACGGCGCTAACGATAGCCGGGCGTAAAATGAGAGGAGCCGTTTAAAATGATTAGATCGCTGTGGACCGGTGCATCCGGAATGATCAGCCAGCAGCAGAATATCGATCTTATTTCCCATAACATCACGAATGTAAATACAAACGGATACAAGAAGGAACGCATGGAGTTTAAGACGCTGCTGTATGAAACCATGAAGCGCGCAGATCTCGATCCCGCTAATACAGCCGGCAGGCCCGTAAACCTGCAGATAGGTCATGGCGTACGTCCGATAGCGACCTCACGCGTGTTCACAATGGGCAATCTAAATCGCACGGATTCCAATCAGGACTTTGCGATAGAGGGTGACGGCTTCTTTGTGGTTAGAAGGGCAGAGGGTGATATCAAATACTCTAAGGATGGTGCGTTCAAGCTTGGGACGGGCGAGGAAGGCCTCATGCTCACGACTGCCGAGGGTTATCCGATCTTGGGTGTTGACGATCAACCGATCATATTGCCAGACGGTGTTTCGATGAAAGACGTAACCGTTTCCGAGGTAGGTGTTTTGAATTATCTGGGACCGGACAATCAAACGACGGATTTGGGTTTACAGATAAAGATTGTACAGTTCCCGAATGTTCAGGGTCTTGAGGCCGTAGGCTCAAACCTGCTGGGTCAGACCGTGGCGAGCGGTGAGGCAATCGCAGAGGTAGATGGTACCGTGACGAGACCAAGCCGTATCATCCAGGGTGTTCTCGAACTGTCCAATGTGCAGATAGCCGAGGAGATGATCAACCTGATCGTGGCGCAACGCGCGTATGATCTGAGCTCAAAGGCCATCACCACATCGGATGAAATGCTGCAAACCGCGAATGGGCTCAAGAGATAGCGAGGTCGGATAATGGATTTCATCAGTTCTATTAACGCGAGCGTATCAGGCATTGGCGGGGTTAACTCGCTCATGGGCTCGGGGTCCGCGGCTACCGCGAAGGCTGAGGCCCGCAGGGAGCAGGCGCAGTTCGATAAATTGCTGCGTGCAGCCGAAAGCGCACAGGATTCGGCAAATGCAGGCTCGGGCATATCCGAGGCGCAACGGCAGGAGGTAAAAAAGGCCTGTCAGTCGTTTGAGGGATATTTCATGCAGATGATGTTTCGCTCGATGCGCAGTACATTGACCGAAAGCGACGGCCTGTTTAAAAAGAGTCAGGCCGAGAAGATGTTTACAGAGATGCTCGATGAGGAATATGCAAAAAAATCCGCCGAAACCGGTGGTATCGGTTTGGCGGATATGATGGAAAAGCAAATACTCAGACAACTCGGAGAGGTTTAATAGATTTAAGTTTAGAGATTTAAGTTTATAAATCCTTATACGATCTGCTATGTGTATATGCGAGCGCGGCACCGAGTGCGGTACCGTATTCGGAGTAGTCGGGTATGATGAAACGAACCGAATAGATCTCCTCGAGACGCGAGAATATGCTTGCGCAATATGGGATCGTCGATAGATTACCGATCAGAACGATATCCTTTATGCCGCTGTTCTTGGCCGCGAAGCCCGATATCGTGCCTATAGTCTGAAAAACTAAATTGAGTATACCCAATGCGATGTCGCCCTTTGTGGCGACATCGCTTATTTTTCCAAAGTTTGAAGCGGTTGTCTCGGGAGGCAGGCCCGGCAGTACATCGCGCGATATGTCACCGACCATCAGATCGATATTAGCCAGGTCGCCATCCTCGGCTGTTTTAAGTATGAGCTGTATGTCCCGGATGTTTAACATGCGGCTCGACAGGCCGATCAATGTGCCGCCGCCCACACCCGTGCCGCCTATATGCTCTATAGATTGTTTTGTAGCCTTGATGATGGCCGTGCCCGTACCCATACTCACGATGATAGCCTCGTCCAACGCCGTCAAGTGCAAGCCACCCAAACCGTTTGCGAGAAACTCCTCGACCTTGGCGGTAGGCAGGCCATAAAGCGGCTTTGTCATATGTGATGAGCCGACGCCCGTGACCATCACGCGCTCGACCTCGCCGAGGCTCAGGTTGTTGTTGTCAACGAACTTACCGAATGCTCCGAACAGTGAAGCGATAGGGTCATTCGCACGCACCAGTAGCGGATCCTTTATTTTGTTATCCTCAACTCCGATTATCTTTGTCGTACTACCGCCGATGTCTATTCCTATTGTTATGCCCACTCTATTACCCCATTTATGATGTTTTCAGCCATCTTATGACAAGCCGTTGAATAAGTCAATGAAATATTCTCAGACGAAATATCTCACTGTATCTTGCGTGAGAATGGTTCTTATGTTAGAATGCGCGACATACTGAAAGTTGGTGATTTTATGTCTAAGAGTGAAAAAGTATCGGAGAAGAACATCGCTCAGAACAAAAAAGCATACCACGACTATTTTATTGAAGAGGTGTATCAAGCTGGCATCGAGCTGTGCGGCACAGAGGTAAAGTCGCTGCGCGCAGGACGGTGCAACCTAAAGGACAGCTATGTACGGGTAGAAGGTGGTGAGGCATTTATTGAGGGTATGCATATAAGTCCATATGAATACGGCAACATATTTAACCGTGATCCGCTGCGAAAACGGAGGCTCCTGCTGCATAAGAAGGAGATAAACAAGCTGCGCGGCGCAGTGAGCTTGGATGGATTTACCATTGTACCTGTAAAGATTTATTTCTATAATAGTCTCG
>CAZUNC010000163.1:0-5245 GCA_964621475.1 uncultured Defluviitaleaceae bacterium
CGGAGGCTGTTTTGGATCAAAGAGTAAACAGGATCACACGCAATGCGCTGGTTTTCTTACCTGCGAAGATAGTAGAAGGCCTATTGGTCATGGTGACCAACACGGTCATATTCACGTCGCTGTTTACACAGGCGGCCTATGGCGAATACCAGCTGATCAATACCTCTGTGCTGTTTATCTACCTGGTGCTTGGCGGCTGGCTCGCAAACGCTACGGTCCGCTACATCGGCGAGAAAGAAGATCGTGCGTTCTTTTCTACCGTCATCGTAATCTACACGTTGATCTGTATAGCGGTCTTGGTTGTTTCAAGCGCTTTATTCATGGTGTCCGGCATGGGCATCTTTGCCTCTTGCGGGATCATGTTCGTGTCATACGCGCTGTTTCAGCTGCTGAATGGCTTGCTCATTCAATCCGGACACGTAACGGCATCGGTCGTGCTGTCGATCCTGTCCGCTTCGCTGCGTTTGATCTGCGCCTTTACGTTGTTAAATCTCCTGCTCGGCGCATCGTCTCATTCGTTCACAGCAGTTTCCGCCGCCGTGTTTGCGGACCTCTGCGCGGGTGTTGCCGCATTCTTTGTGTTAGGTATACATCGTTCGTTTTCGATTAAGGCCTTTTCAAGGGATTGCCTGAGTTCATTCCTTTCGTTTGGTGTGCCGCTGTTGGGCTTTTCGATCTCTGTAGGTCTGCTAAACATGTCCGACCGCTATATCGTTAGCTTTATCTCGGGAAAGGAGAGCTTCGCGGTCTATATTGCAAACAACACGATAGCATCGGGGATATTCGCTATGATCACTGTGGGCATCATGAGAGGTGTCTATCCGGCTGTATTAAATGCCTGGCGAAATGCCGATACTACGACCCACGGCGACACAAAAAAAGCATGCATCGAAGCCGCTCTGCCGCTGTTGAACAAGGGCGTTCGGCTCTACCTGCTCATTGCATTACCGGCTGCAGCGGGACTTGCCGCGATAGGCTCCACGCTCTCGGACCTCGTGTTCTTTGCAAATCCCTCGTATGTGTTCGGACCCGTGATCGGTTTATCCGCGCTCGCTATGTTTATGAGTGGGCTGACCGAATATGTGAACAAGACTTGGGAGCTCACGCAGGACACGCTGCCGATATTTAAAAACAGCATCATCGCGTCCGTGATAAAGATAGCGTGCACTGTGGCGTTGCTGCCACTTTTGGGGCTGATCGGCGCGGCTATCGGGAGCTTACTATCCTATACGGTCTACTTCTGCGTATCCGCGTTCTTCGCACGCAGGCGCTTTGTGTTTCATATCCCACTTATGTCCGTGCTGCGCATCATTGGTTCGTCCGTGCTCTGTGCTCTCGCGGCCTTTTTCATGTGCACCGTCGTCAAGGCATATGTTGGCAACCTACTTGGCATCGGGATCGGGGTTATAGTGGCTGTTTGCGTGTACGCGCTGACCTTAGCCATATCTGGTGAGATACGGGAAGAGATCGCATACGTAAAACACATGGTTTTAAAGCATTAGATATTAAAATACACATAGGAGGAATCTGTTTGAAAATACTTAAACGCTGTGAGGACTTTTTCTGGCTGCTGTTGTTTATCAACCCGTTCTTCGATTTGATCAACGGCTTCTATCTGAGTCTGTTTCAAAGTCAGTATGGAGAGAAATACTATCTGGTTGCGAATTTCGGTATAACCCCTACACTTGTAATACGTATGCTGATTTTAGTAATGTTTGGTCTGTATCTGTTATTTGTGAAACACAAGCTCGCGATATTGACCTTAGTCGGTATAGGTGTGGCTTGGGCGCTATCTGTACTGATGGAGTTCAGGAACGGCACGATGTCCAGTATCTTTGCCGATATGCAGTATATCGCTCGTTATGCATACAACATCGTTGTGATATTTGTATTCCTACGGCTCAGTAACGAAACCGGACGCTCACCGAAAGAGGTCATCGACAAGCTCAATAAGGTTATATCCTTTACACTAATTGTGTTCTCGGCTTCTATTCTGCTCGCATATATCTCGGGTGTCGGCTTCTATACCTATGCCGATCGCTTCGGCTACAGGGGATCACGTGGCTTCTTCTTCTCAGGCAACGATATCACCGCAATATTTATGATGCTGCTGCCCGTTCCGACCTTTCGCTTTATTTCGGGCGCTTACGAGGCCCCCACAACATCCTCACGCTCAACAAGTCCGCCGCGTTATGCTTGGATTAAGACATTGGTGTTGCCTTCCTTGCCTATCGCGTTCACCTGTAACGCGTTGTTCATCATCGGTACAAAGACCGCGTTCTTATCAGCCGGTGTGACCTTAATCGCAGCGCTTATTTATTCGATCGTCGTACTTGTTACAGGCAAGACGGGTTTTGCGGACAAGAGCATAACCACCGTCGACGCAGAGGCATCCGGCGGCAAGGCCTCGGGCTACTTGAAGCGGCTCGGCATTCTCGTTTTGTCTATCGTCCTTGTGTTGTTTATACTCGTTTGTATAAAGGGCTTGGCTGTGTTGCTGATGATCTGGGAATCCCTGTTTAACTCGTTTATCATCTACAACATGGAGGGTATCGAGATGGCCCTTCTGAGCGGTCGTCAAGTCAAACTGCGTGAGACCTTTGATATATATAAGAGCAGCGGTCTCTTGAGTCTCATCTTCGGCATCGGACGCGGCTCGGTCGAATATGTCGTAGAGATGGATCTGTTTGAGGTACTGTTCTACTACGGGGTGTTCGGTGCGATCTGCCTTTTATGGTTCTATGCGGTCACGGGCTTGCGCTTTGTCGGGAATTTCTTCAAAAAAATAACGCCCGTATCGATAGGCGTTCTGTGCTCGTTAGTATTATCAGTCGGTTATTTGACCGTAGCGGGCCATGTATTGTTTTCCGTAACATCGGGCTTCTATTTCGCATTGATGCTCGTTTATGGGACTGTGATGTTTAACCATAAGCCATATAATAAGAAATAGTGAAAATAAAGAATACCACAGATTAACACGGATCATTACGGATTTGCACTGATTAAAACATCAAAGTTATTAATCAGTGTAGATCCGTTAAAATCCGCGTATATCTGTGGTATTTTTATCAGCACTTAAGTATTCTTGACAAGCTAACTCCAGCTTACGAAAATCACAGCAATTTTTAACCATTATGGAGTCTTTATTTTCAACGACTGTACTATAAACATATTTTGCCATCCGATAAATAGTTTTTGAATGCTTCTGGCAAAACCTTAATTCTAAATCAAGTAAACGTCTATATTCGGGCGAAGACTCATCTTTGATTCTTTTTAATGAAACGGCCATTAATGGAACAGGAATCATAAAGGAGAATCGTATGCTGGATATAGGATTGCCATCTTCGTTTTTTATGATCATATTAGTGCGCTGTAAAGTCGTATATGATGATATTGGAGCAAAATAATTATGGCCGTTAATGGATAACACGATTCCACATAGAAACTTGTCGTGCTTACTTGTAGCAGAATAGTCAATTCTAGGCACCTTTGAATCAAATCCAAGCAAATATGATATGTAATCAACACTCACTTCGTAAAAATCCAACCGCTTATCCATAACCTTCTCCCATCACCCCAAATGAATAAGGGACGGTTTTACAACCGCCCCTTGCATTATAGGTCGCTCTTACGGCTGCGAAGCGCCGAGAATATACAAGTCGCACTTGCAGTGGCGAAGCACTGAAGAATATACAAGTCGCACTTGCGGTGGCGAAGCACCAGAATTAACTGCAAATATTTTGTTACATTATTTATTATATTCAAAACTTGTAGAAAAACAATAATCGACTAAGAACAAATTTAATCAGCTATCTCATTTTTTCCAACGACATGATACTCGTCACGAACTCCTCGTTGTTGACGGACTTTATCAGTATGTCCGTTACCTGCTCGGTGAGATCAAGCATAGACATATTAGATGTGAGCCGCCTGATGATATATATGGCCTCGAGCTCGTTCGGTGAAAGCAGGTATTCCTCGCGCCGTGTGCCCGAACGCACGATGTCTATAGCCGGGAACACGCGTTTCTCGGACAGCCGCCTGTCTAACACGAGCTCCATGTTGCCTGTCCCCTTAAACTCCTCAAATATCACATCATCCATTTTTGAGCCCGTATCAACGAGCGCGGTAGCAAGTATCGTCAGCGATCCGCCCTCCTCGACATTACGCGCGGCACCGAAGAATTTCTTTGGCATAAACAGCGCGGCCGGATCCAGTCCTCCCGAAAGAGTACGACCACTCACGGGGATCGTGAGGTTATATGCGCGCGACATACGTGTAATGGAATCGAGCAGGATCGTCACATCCTTGCGGTGTTCGACAAGGCGCTTCGCGCGCTCCAATACCATTTCAGCCACGCGTTTATGATGCTCGGGCTGCTCGTCAAATGTCGAATATACGATCTCGGTATTGGATCCACCGATCGAACGCTGCATGTCCGTGACCTCTTCTGGTCTCTCGTCTATCAATAACACAATCAAATGCATGTCGGGATGGTTTTGTGCGATGGCGTTTGCGATCTTTTTTAACAGCACCGTCTTTCCGGCCTTGGGGGGTGATACGATCATACCCCTTTGACCCTTGCCTATTGGTGCTATCAGATCAATAAGACGTGTGGATGGTTCGTGTCTGTCCGTTTCGAGGTGTATCTTTTGAATGGGATATATCGGGGTCAGGTCTTCGAAATTGGAACGTTTGGATGCGTTTTCGGGCGGCTCGTTGTTCACGGCCTTGACATACAGGATAGCGCTGAACTTTTCGCCCTCCTTAGGTATGCGGATATTGCCCTTTACAAGGTCACCGGTCTTTAGGTTAAACCTACGTATCTGCGACGGCGATATATATATATCCTTAGTGCCCGGGAAGCAGTTTTCCCTGCGCAAAAACCCGAAGCCATCGGGCATAATCTCGAGTATGCCCTGCTCGATTATACCGCTGTCATGCTGCTGCAGATTAGGGGCCGTCAGCAGCTGCGAGGGTTCCGGGCTCTTCGAAGGTGCTTGCTGGACGGATACCGGCTTTGGCTCCGGTATCCGTTCCGCTACTTTGTCCTTTACTTGCTCAGCGGGTGGCTCGACCACCTTTTGCTCGCTGTTTTTTATCAGTTCGATCAATTCAGATTTTTTAAATTTATTTACACCGGTGATGCCACGTTCTTTTGCAATCTCCCTCAATCGGGGCAGCGTCATACGCTCTGTATCCATGAATGTGCTCTCTTCCAAAGAATTTAGAAATTTTATTTCGG
>CAZUNC010000164.1:0-5184 GCA_964621475.1 uncultured Defluviitaleaceae bacterium
CCCATAGGCCATATGCCTCCATAGATGATATGGATTTGTCCGGGAACCTACATGGTGCATCCGGATAGGTGCAGGTTTTGCATATGGTACAGGTCCCCGCTCCCATCGGCAAAATGTCCGGATAACGCGTCCTAAGTTGATCTACTAACGTTGCAAAGCTCGCTTGATGTTTGTCGCTTGTGCTTTGGATTGTCTCGTAGTCGAAATCATCTTCCATTTTACCGATGGTCTGAACAATGATCCCATATGAATATTTGGAAGCGCGTTCTGCTGCCTCTTCGATGCTCCCGCAACCGGGAGGACACCGCCAATTCTTTCCATACTGATGGCAACGGTCCGCGCTGCACATCTCTCTGACCTCCGGCATAAATTCAAGTGCGGATACATTGAGTTCACCCGCTTGAGAAAAGCCAACATCAATCGCCTCTGCTATAAAAGCCTGTGTGTCATATCCCATTTTGCACCTCATCTAAAATATCAAAATAGCTAAACCCCAAAGCACCTATCCATCAAGTTCCCTGTACGACCTTTTACCCTTGCAAGCCCGTCTGCGGCACTGTCCATACCCTGACAAGCCTCGAGCATCAATCGGCCTTCCTCATGGCACAGATCATCATGAAGCGGAAAGTAGTTGTTCAGCAAAAACAGTGCGTACGATACCATGCGGTAGCTACCGTGAGCTCGCACCTGCTCGCCTATGCAGGACTCGACAGCCACACTGTACAATCCCTTTATGCCGTCAAACAGTGCCTCACGGGTATTTTCACGCGCGAAGCATATCGTGCTGATCTGCTTAAACCCACCCGCGCCAAAGTTATTGATGACACCATGGGAGTCACTGCTGCCAACGATCGGCATCGTGTGGCCCTCTGCACGCAGATCGTGATAGAGTGCGACCTGCATATTATTCTCGAGCACGGTCTGACCGCCAAGCAATTCAAACGCATCGAATAATGATGTCTCAAACTGATAACGGGTCATTACATCCTTTACGTGGTAGACATTGCAGAGCCAATGCGGATGAGCAAAGATCGCAAGCCCACCGCCCTCGCGGATCTTGTTATATATCCATGTGCATGCGGCGTATTCGAATGGGTGCACACCCTCAGGGCAGCCCAAGGTTTTTTCTATCTCCTTGACCTCTGAGAAATACTGCTCCGAGTTTTCCCTACCGATTTTATTGATGCTGAAGGAGCTGCCTGCGTTCACGATATGTATATGATTGCCGGTCATATGAACCTCTTCGCCCGGCAGGATCGTCAGGTCGATCGGGAGATCCTTATAGAAATCCACTGCCTGGACAGAGCTCTCATAGCAGCGGTGATCGGTAATGGACAGGAAATCGAAGCCATGCTGCCTATAGACAGCGGCCACATACTCGGGCGCTTCGCGACCGTCCGAGAAGCATGTGTGCACATGCAGATCGCCCCTATACGGACGCAGCGCAAACAGGTCCTCGTCGAGTGCATAGACGCTTAATTGCATGAGCTGTTTATTATTGCTGTTATATAGACGTATGTAATATTCCTGCTCGTCGCCGAACGGATAACTGAAAACAAGCTTGCCGTCCTCAAGTGTCGGTGTCACACGATCATAATCGACGATCTCAGGCGGGGCATCGTTAGCCTCGAGGTCCTCATGCGAGCCAATGAGCGGCAATACAACAACTGTATAGCATTCGTCAGATGAAAACGCGACATGGCTGCCGCGCGGCGAAATGACAAGACGTGATGTGTTGTGGGACTTTACCATTTTCGGAAACAGGTCGTAGTAATGCAACGACGTATTTGAAGCTAACATAAGAAACCTCCTATTAAAGTTTATCCGAACGATTACAAGTATAACGCCTTTGGAATATATATCAACCTGTTTATTCAATTAAACCTAATCACTATTTCCGTGCCGTCCCCGGGCTTGCTCTTGAGCGATATGCTCCATTCATAGAGCGCACAAATATGTTTAACGATAGCAAGTCCCAAGCCGGTTCCGCCGTTACGTGGGGAGCGGCTTTTTTCTACGCGATAGAAACGTTCAAATATCCTCGCCTGCTCTATCGGTGAAATGCCGATGCCTGTGTCCGAAACGGACAGCGTATGAGTGTTTGCATTGATTGTTATCGTTACAGCGCCACCTTGATTGTTATATCGAATGGCGTTCTCGGCCAGATTTTTAATCAGCTCGTACATATGTGCGGGTTCGGCTGAGACAATCGCATCCCCCTTTACCTGAAACGCAATATGCTTTTCGCCTATCTCGGCAGTTAAGGTCTGTTTTACCTCATCAGCCGTTTTCGCGAGAGATACCGCAACCGGATTTACAGCACGCGTGCTTTCGAGCTCTGACAGCTTTAGCATATCGGTGATCAACGACATCATACGATCTGTTTCGCGGGATATGCCCTCCACAAACCGGTTCATAGCCTCGTCCTTGTTGCCGATTGCGATCAGTTCATTAAAACCCTTTATGGCGGTCAACGGTGTCTTTAGTTCATGTGATGCATTTGCAAAAAATTCCTCACGCCGTTTGGCACTCTCTCTGTTTTCGGTCACATCGGACAATATAACCATCGCAAGCCTCGTATCGGGTAGATGCTTGACCGATACAAGAAATATATTTCCTCCGGATGCAAATTCGAACAACGCGCTCCTACTAAGGCTAATGCAATCCTCTATGGCCTGCGTAAGCATCTTATCGTAGGTCAGGTAGCTGAGCTTTTTGCCGACTATGTCCGCGGTAGCGTTAAAAATACGGATCGCACCCGCATTAATCAACGCAATGTTTTGTTCCTCGTCAAGTGCAAACAGCCCATCACCTATATTATCGAGGATATAGTCGAGCTTGGCCTTTTCGTTGCGTAGGTTTTCAATGTTATCCTGTAAAAATGCTGCGAGCTCATCGATCTCTCCGGTGATTTTGTTTATCTCGTCATAGCTTTCGGTAAATGGCATGGGTTTGTATTCACCCTTTGACAGTGTGCGTAGCTTTTTCTGCACGGTATCTAACGGTGCGATCAGTTTTGCCGTTATGCGGCGTGTAAAGAAGAAACAAATGAGTGCGACCAGAATCAATGTAAACGCGAGCAACGGCAATACCCGCCAGAAATAGGCATCGACCTGAGCAACAGGGATCGCGGCTCGTAGAAATATGTGTCCGTCTCCGTTAGGCACCATCAACGCGTAATAAATAAAATATATGCCAAGGGTTTCGGAGTAACGCAGCGCAGTAGCCGGAGCACCCTGTGCTGCGGCTTGGATCTCCGGGCGCATCAGGTGATTTTCGAGGTTATTTACATCCAGCGGACGGCTGTCGGCCAGTACAGAGCCGTCCGCGGCGATAATAGTTAGACGCGTATCACCGGCAGCCTTTACAAAGTCCGATGGGTCTGAGCCTTCATCATACAGACCCGCATAAACACGCGTTAGCTCGGTTACGGTATCACGTGCGAAATTGAGATTGTTAGTGTATGTCATGTACAGCGAGGCCAAAAAAAAGCACAGCAGTCCCAGAAAAATAATGAGCATGCTGTACAGAAATAATCGTTTTTTCATATTAAGATATACCCAACTCCCCTGATGGTTTGTATCGTAGCTATACTACCGGCTTCGGACAATTTTTTACGGAGTTCTTTTATATGCATATCCAGCGTACGCGTCTCTCCCGCGAATTCATTGCCCCACACCTCGTTAAATATCGTTTCACGCTCTTGAACCTTTTCGGCATTTTTGCAGAGTAAGCACAGCAGGTTATATTCCTTGAGGGTTGTTTGCAGCTTGAAACCGTTTGCCGTTATGCTGTGACGGCTTTCATCTATCACGATGTCCATATAGATGATCACCTCGTCCTCCGGTTCCTGTACTGCCTTGGCGGTCTTACGCAGATTGGCTTTTATACGCGCTATCAGTTCCAATACGCCGAACGGCTTGGCTATGTAATCATCCGCACCCATATTCAAGCCTTTGACCTTTGACAGCTCCTCGCCCTTTGCCGATACCATAATAACGGGTATGTGCTCGGTGGTTTTGTCGCTTTTGAGCTGCTTGATAATAGAAAAGCCATCCTCACCGGGCAGCATTATATCCAAAAGGACCAAATCAGGCGATATATCAGCAAGTGCGTCAAACAGCTCACGTCCGCTGCCAAAGCAACGGCACTCGTATTCCTCTGTTTTTAGCGCGTATGTGTATACCTCCTGTATAGATTCGTCATCTTCAACGGCATATATTAGCTGCTTCACTCAATTCCTCATTTCTTTGGATGGGTACCCGTTATCGCGTATTCTACCCATTCGCCGATATTTACCGCATGATCGCCTATGCGTTCCAGATACTTTGTGATCATCATGAACATAACAGCCTGCTCGGCGTTATCGGGATTCTTTTTTATCAGCGCGATCAAATCGGCCATGATGATATTAAACAGCTCGTCAACCCTGTCGTCCGTGCGATCCAGTGATCCGGCCAGCTCCAAATCACGGTTGATATAAGCCGTCACGCCGTCCTTGACCATCTGTGTTGCGATCTCGGCCATCTGCGGTATATGCTCAAGCTTCTTGATATATTCCTTGTCGCCGAACTGCATCGTGATCTCCGCGATGTCGCGCGCCTGATCACCGATACGCTCGAGATCAGTGATCATCTTTAGTGCGGCGGTCACCTCTCGAAAATCCCCGGCTACCGGATGCTCCATCAACAGTATCTTTAAACAGCTCTGCTCTATGTCGCGTTCGAGCCGGTCCACTAACTCATCCTCTTCGATTACATCTACAGCAAGCGTCGCATCGCGGCTCACAAGTGCCTCTATGCATTTTTCTATCGCGGATTCGATATGGCGGCACATCAGCACGAGGCTGTCGAATACACTCTTTAGTTCCCTCTCATAGCGTGCTCTTATCGACATTATTATACTCCCTCTTCATAATGATTCAACCGTAGCGGATGATTTAACCGAAACGTCCGGTGATGTAGTTTTCTGTGCGCGTGTCCTTAGGGCTGGTAAAGATATTCTCGGTCGTGTCGAACTCAACGATCTCACCCAATAGGAAAAATGCAGTTTTGTCGGATATCCTGGTGGCCTGCTGCATGTTGTGTGTGACTATCACGATCGTGTATTCGGATTTCAACTCGTTTATAAGCTCCTCGATCTTGCCCGTGGATATCGGATCCAATGCGCTGGTCGGTTCGTCCA